>JAVBYB010000548.1 GCA_030824255.1 bacterium | reverse complement strand
TCTCGATGGTCCGCGCCGCCATGATGCCGGGGATGGCGCACGCAAAGCTCGACAGCAGCGGGATGAACGCACGCCCGTTGAGGCCCACACGCAGCATCAGCTCGTCCATCAGGAAAGCCGCGCGTGCCATGTAGCCGGAGGCTTCGAGGAACAGGATGAACGCAAAAAGGATGGTGATCTGCGGCAGGAACACCACCACGGAGCCAACGCCCGCAATCATTCCGTCCACGATCAGGCTCTGCAGCAAGCCGTCGGGAATGGCGGCCGCCACCTGCTCGCCCAGCCATCCGAAGAAGGCCTCGATCCCGTCCATCGCCGGCGTCGCCCAGGCGAACACCGACTGGAACATGACGAACAGCACCGTGCCAAGAATAAGCAGGCCCGAAACAGGGTGCAGCAGAACCGCATCGACCTGCCGCGTCAGCCGGTTCATCGCCGGCTCCACCATTGTCTCGTCTGCAATCCGCCGCGCCTCGCGCTGCAGGGCGCGCAGGTCATGCACCGGTTCGGCTGCAACGCCGCCGGGGGGCAGGTTCCTCAGAACTTCGTCGATCTTGGCGACCAGCTGCTCGCGCCCCGCCTTCCGCGTTGCGCGCGTGGCCACGACCGGCACGCCCAGCAGCGCAGACAGCTTCGGCACATCGATCTTCACGCCATCGCGCTCGGCAAGGTCGATCATGTTCAGCGACACGATCACGGGCAGGCCGAGCGACTTCATCTGCAGCACGGTATGCAGGTGCGTCCGCAGGTTGGCGGCGTCCGCCACGAGGATCAGCGCATCCGGCGCCGGATCGCCCCGCTTGCCCTGGATCGCCTCCACCGCCACGCGCTCGTCCAGCGACCGCGCCTCAAGGCCGTAAATTCCCGGCAGGTCCACAAGCGTGACGCTCGCCCCGCCCGGCGTCTCGAACCGGCCCGACCGTGTTTCCACCGTTGTGCCCGCATAGTTCGCCGTCTTCGCCAGACCGCCGGTCAGGCCGTTGAACAGTGTCGTCTTCCCGCTGTTGGGGGCGCCGACAAGCGCAAGTCGCAGGGTCACAGCGGTCACTGTTGTGGCTCCACGAGCACGAGGGCGGCTTCGGATTTCCGCAGGGCGATCACGGTGCGGTTCAGGCGGAATGACAGCGGCGCGCCGCCCAGCCAGCCCTTGGCCAGCAATTCGACCTCGTCGCCTTCGGCAAAGCCGATTTCCCGCAGCTTGGCGACAAGGCTTTGATCCCCCGCGCCAAAGCCCACGACCCGGGCGATCACGCGCCTTGTCAGGGTGTCCATGCCTATCGAATTCGACCCGCTATCCATGCGTGAGTCTTATTGAGAACAATTCTCAGAGGCAATGAGTTTCGTGTCGCATCCGGTTGAAATGCCGGTGATTAATTCGCGGAGGATGCCGTCGCAGCCGCGGGCGGTGCCGCGCCATCCTTCAGGAACTTCACCAACACCCGCTGCCCAACCAGAACCGGCGCGGATTCGGCGTTCACCACCACCTCCACCACCCGCTCATCCGTCCGCTCACTCGGATCGTCGGAGCGCAGCTTCCGCGAGCCCATCACACCGGCAATGCGCAGCACCTCGCCGGGATACGACATCTTCTGGTCGGACTCCGGAACGATCTCCACCTTCTGCCCGACCTTCACCTGCGTGATTGAGCGCTCTTCCACCTCCGCGCGCACAATGCGCTGCGTGTCAGGCTGAAGCTGGAACATTGCGGTGACGCTGAAGGTCGACGCGCCCGAGCCCGGATTAGCGTAGCGGCGGACAATCGTGCCATCCGCCGGAGCGCGGATCACATACAGCTCCATCTGGTAATTGGCCTCGGCCAGTTGCGCGCGCGCGAGCGCAATCGTGGATCTTTGCGCCCCCACCTGCGCCTGCAGCTGCTTCCGGGCGTCCTGTGTCTGCTCATAGGCCTGGGTCGACGCCGCATCTTCTGACGTCAGACGCTTCAGCCGCGCCTCTTCCCGAACGGCCGCATCGAGCTGGACTTCCAGGATCGGCAGCTGCGCTTCTGCCTGCTGGAGCTGCGCTGACACGCGATTTCGCGAGAGGCGGGCGTCATCGTCTTCCTGCCGCGCCAGCACCTGGCCGGAGACAACCTTGTCGCCCTCCTGCACCAGCACTTCGCGCACGATTCCCGGCGCGCGCGCCGCAACGTCGACGAGGCCGCCTTCAATGTCGACCTTGCCCGCGGACACCGCCGTATAGGTTGAGCTGGCCGAAGCTGCATCGACGCCGACCTGCGGCGGACCGCCTTGCGGACCACCCTGTTCAGGGCCGCCGCACGCAGCGAGCGTCAACAGGCTGGCGGCGGCAAGGAGCGAAACCGGGAGGCGTTTCATGACGGTTGTTCCGTTCTCTCAGTGATGGTGCGCGAAGATGGCGGGATCAGCATTGGTCGAGGTGATCACCCCGTCTTCGATTGTGATGATGCGGTCGGCAAACGTAGCCAGGCGCGCGTCGTGCGTGACGCACAACACGGTCGCGCCCTGCTCCTTGGCGCACTTGCGCAGCAGCGTCATGACGATGTTGCCGTTCTCGCCGTCGAGCGCCGATGTCGGCTCGTCTGCAAAGATCAGCTTCGGCTTCTTGGCGAGCGCGCGCGCAATCGCCACGCGCTGCTTCTCGCCGCCCGACATGCGGTCCGGGCGGTTGCCAAGGCGATGGCCGAGGCCAACATCCTTCAGCGCGCCTTCAGCCGCGTTCTTGCGGTCCTTCTTGCTGAGCTTCATGAACTTCAGGACGACTTGAACCTGCTGGCTCGCTGTCAGCGCCGGAAACAGGTTGAAGCCCTGGAAGATGAAGCCGCAATTCGTCAGGCGAAAGCGGTCGATCTTCGGGCGGGACATCTTCCAGATGCTCTGATCGAGCGCCACGACAGAGCCCGCATCCGGCTTCATCAGGCCTGATACAGCCGCCAGCAATGTCGACTTGCCCGAGCCCGACGGGCCCATCACCAGCACGATCTCGCCCGGTTCGATCAACAGGTCGATGCCCTTCAGCACGTCCACCATCACATGGCCGGCCTTGAAGCTTTTCTTGATGCCGCGCGCCTCGATGGCCCAACGCTTGCCGGCCTCTTCAGGGCGCAGCGCCGGCGGTGCGGCGTCCTCGATTTCGACAGTCTTCTTCTTGCGGAGAGCGTTGATCATTTGAGCAGGTCCGCCGGTTCACCCTTCTTGAGGGCGCCAAGGGTCAGCACGCCGGAGCCGATCGAAATCAACAGCAGCAGTACGCCCGTCTGGATCAGGGAGCCGATCTCATAGCCCATGGGGATGTTCATGGACGCAGCCAGGAATGTGATGCCCACCATCATCACGGCTGCAGCGGCAATACCGAGCAGGCCAACCCAGAAGGACAATTCCATCACCACCCCGCGCAGCTGGCCCATCGACACGCCGAGCGCCCGCAAGCTCGCAAACTCCTTGATGTTGGCCAGGATCGCGCCGCGCAGCGTCTGCCACGTGATCACCACCCCGATGACGAAACCGATCACGGACAGGAACAGCAGGATCATGGCGATGAACCCCTCCGACATCATCGACTGGATGGTCGATGCCGAAAGTTCGGGCTTGGTCCACGCGCGATACTGTCCGCCCGACATGGCGTTGAGCTCGTCGCGGATGCGGTCGATGTCTTTCTGCGTCGTCGCGTTCTTGACGCGAACCATCAGCAGACCGAGCCGCTCGTCATTGGCCTGTCCCATAAGGCGCTGGGTCTGGCGCGACATGACGAGGTTCGGGAACTGGCTGTTGGCATAGCCCTCCATGATCAAGGCGACGCGAACCGTCCGCCCGTTCAGCATGGCCTGATCGCCCAGCTTAACGCCGAGCTGCTTGACGGCTGAAACATCGACGCCAACCGCATAGGGCGGCTCGATCGCCAGGCGCATCGGGTCAGTGAAGTCTTGTGGCAGGGTCACGCCATTGGGCGAGGTATCGATGACCATCACGTTGGTCGGCGTGGCCGACGTCTTGCCCGGTCCATAGAACATGCCGAAATCGCCCGGCAGGTCCTGCACCTCCACCACGTCCGGATGACGGTAGATCAACGGCACCACCCGCTTGGGCAATGCGCCCCCACCCCCACCGGGACCGCCTAGGCCGTTGGCCTGAGCAGAAAGAATGATCACCTGCCCGCGCGACTTGTCGATCGTGATCGTGAAGGACTGCATCATCCCGATGAAGATGGCGCCGAGCGCCAGCATGAGGACGCCGGCAAGCGCCAGCGCAATCACGGCAGCCAGATAACGGCGCCACTCAAATAGGAGTGTCGAGAGCGCAAGGCTCATCGCGGATCCCTCGTCGGAAACCAAAAACAGACTGTGAGGGGTCCTGACACCCAACCATATCGTTATTCGATATAGGACCCCGATGCAAGTGTAGTTTGGGCCTTACCCAGTCAGTCGGTATCCCACAACAAAACTGACATCACTTAAACGCGAAACGCAGAAGTTTCCTTCTGTCCGGGCGCGATTCAAGCGGCGTTCAGTCCCAACCATCGCCTTGCCCGGGGCAGACGTTTCAATACGCCCCATTCGATCAACCCGATCACCAGAAGGCTGATTCCGAGCACCGGCAGCAGAATTCCGCAGGCCGCGATCAGAATCGCAAGGCCCCAGCCGATGCGGGCGTGCGGTATGGGCGGCGGCGCCCCCAGAACGCCATCCGGCGCGCGCCTGCGCCACATCACGAAGGCCGAAACGCACAGGACGACGAGCCCGGCCGCCGTCAGTACCCCTATTGCCTGGTTCAGAGGTCCGAACAACTGCCCCTCATGGGCGGCGATGCCGACCCCGACAATCTGGTCAATGATATGCTTGTTCGCGAAAACATCTCGGCTGACGAGGCCGCCACTCATCGCGTCAAAAACCAGCTCCTGTTGCTGGGGACGGTTCTGCGCATTGGACTTCGCCCGCCAGTATGGCGACCCTTTCGTCGGAGGCGTCAGGATCACCGGCGCAGCCAGCTTCTCCCCCATGGCCGTGGCATAGATCTGATCCAGCGTTGCGCCCCCATGCGCCGAGTGATCGACAACGTCAGCTGAACTTCCGCCACCGTGGCCGGCATGCTCATCGACCGGACCGATGGTCCAGTCCTGCTTGACGGCCGACGTGCCCGTCACCTCGCGCCCCATCTTGAAGCTGTTGCCCCAGACCATCGCCCACGGCATGCCGCTCGCCAGAAGGACCAGCGCCCACGCCGAGATCCACACGCCAACGACCGAATGC
>JAVBYB010000061.1 GCA_030824255.1 bacterium | reverse complement strand
GGCAAGGCGAAAGACATCACGGTCGATTGCATGCATGCCGAGATGGCCCCCTTTGTGGTGCGCACGATCGAGACCGGCCAGTGGGAGCCGGAAATCTTCGACGGGGAGTTCTTCGACTCCTTCCCGATGCGCCAGGTTTTCAACTACGGCACGGGAGCAGGCGGCGTTGACCCGCGCGGCGAGAAATCCCCCGTCATGGAAACCGGCGTCGAAGCCAGCGACATCCAGGACGCCATCTCGGAGATCGGGAAGGAAGGCGTCTGCGAAGTGAAATACACGGTCGGCGCCAATGGCTCGCCGAAGGATATCCAGCCGAACTGCACGCCGCCGGAATATAACGAGGCGATCAGCGACGCGATCAGCAACATGACGTTCAAGCCCGGCGAGAAGGGCGGTCAGCCCACCGACTGGCCCGGCCTCTCCATGCCGCTGAAACTCGGCAAGGCATCGAAGTCCTAAGCGACCGCCACTGAAGCAGACAGCGAACCCGCTCCGGAAGTCCGGGGCGGGTTTTTTGTTGCGCGCGAGCACGGCTTGCTTGACCCTGGTCCACAGGAGGCAATCGTGGCGAAAGGCAAACTTTGGACTCGTCCCGAACTAATGCTCGCCGTCGAGCTCTATTGCCGTACCCCTTTTGGTCGAATCCATTCCACCAATCCCGAAATCATCGAGTTGGCAAACGCGCTCGGTCGAACGACGGGTTCGGTCGGTATGAAGATGGTGAACTTTGCGTCGTTGGACGAAACGATAGAGCAGAAAGGCATGAGCAATGTCAGCGAAGCGGATCGTGAAATCTGGGCTGAGTTCTTTGCCGCTCCAGCTGCATTCCTCGATCGCGTCGTTGGCATCAAGGACTCAACTTATGCGATCTCCTTGCCGGAGCCGCGACTTGAGCTAAGGGAAGGCCGAGACGTCGAATACACCGCGAAGGGGCGTAGGAATCAGGATTTCTTTCGTCGTGCGGTACTGGCGGCATACGATAGCAAGTGCGCTGTGACAGGGATCGCGCAGGCTGAACTGCTAGTCGCCAGTCACATCGTACCATGGGCCGAAGACGTCGATTTGCGCGTTAGACCTACCAACGGCATTTGCCTCAATGCATTGCATGATCGCGCGTTCGACAAACACTTCATCTCGTTTGAAGATGACATGACGATGATCCTGTCTAAGCGACTGAAGATAACTTCCGAAAATCTACCATTCTTTGAAGGTCGAAAGCTTGCTCTGCCGCGACGGTTCCGTCCTGATCCCGCGTGTCTGGCGAGGCATCGTGATCAGATGATCGCAAAGGAGCGAGCCTAGAACGGGGCGCTGCGCGCTTCCCGGACGGCAATCTCAAGAGTGCTAGAATTGTGAAAAAACGCGCCGTGGTTTCCCACGGCGCGTTGTCGTTTGATGTGAGGCTTTGGCGAACTAGAAATCCAGCGCGGCTTTCACATAGACGAAGCGGCCCGAATAGCCGAACGGCGAGTAGTTCGAGTACGGCGTGTTGCCCGTCGAGTTCAGCGTGAACGGGAAAGCATCCGGATACTCGTCGAACACGTTGTCGGCGCCAGCCGAGACGGTAAGTGCTTCGGTCACCTCCCAACGGCCTTCGAGATCGAGGATCGTCTTGCGCGGCAGGACGTGGTCGAACGCCGGGTTGTTGTCCGGCTGGACGACTTCGCCATAGCTGATCGCGCGGACGGTCGCGCCGAACGGGCCGAACGACCAGTCAACCGACAGCGTTTCCTTGTCGGCGGGCGTGCCTTGTTCGAACGTCAGCGTGTTGGCGCGGCCGAACAGGATCGGCGCGGGCGGCGGAAGCGTCGACAGCACCGGAATTTCCGGCACGGCCGTCACATCGGTGTTCGACAGGTTGAGGCCGAAAGTCACATCGAACTGGCCGAACGACGTTTCCGGGAAGGCGTAGTTCGCAACCAGATCCACGCCCTGCGTTTCGGTGTTGACGCCGTTGATGAAGAAGCGGCCGCCGCCCGCGCCGATGAAGCCCTGCGATTCAAGGTAGGTGCGGACATTCGCCGCCGTCAGGTTTTCGGACAGCACGATGCGGTCGTCGATATCGATGCGATAGGCGTCGATCGTCACGTTGAGGTCGCCCATCTGGAAGACGGCGCCGAGCGAGTAGTTAAGCGCCTCTTCCGCTTTCAGCGGCTGTGCGCCCAGAGCAACCGCGATCGGGTCGTTGACCGGGAAGGTCGTGACGTCGAAGGGTACGCCGCCGATGAAGTTGGTCGACGTGGTGGCGAAGAACTGCTGCTGCAGCGACGGGGCGCGGAAGCCGTTCTGCACGGAGCCGCGAATGCCGAACTGGTCGTTGAAGTCATAGCGCGCCGCGATCTTGCCGGTCGCCGTCTCGCCGAAGTCCGAATAGGACTCGCCGCGCAGGGCGGCTGAGACGAGCAGGGCGTCCGTGACGTTGGCTTCGAGATCGACATAGACGCCGATAGCCGTGCGGTCCTCGTCCACTTCGTTAGCGGGACGGAAGCCCGGGAACACCTGTGCCCCCGATGCCGTCGGAGCGCCGCCGAGCAGCACGCCGCCATTGCGGTAGCTGTCGGGCTCGCCGGCGAAGATCTCATAGAACTCCTGGCGGGCCTCGATGCCGGCCGCGACGTTGAGCGGCGAGGCAAGACCAACTTCATACTGGTTCACACCCGACAGGTTGGCGACAACCTGCTGGTACTGGAAGCCGCCGGCGTCGAACGAGGTCTTGGAGGCTGGCCCGATCGAACGGTTCAGCGTGTCCTTGATCGTGAACTCCATACGGTTGGAGCCGTAGACAACCGAGGCGTCCATGTCCCAGTCGGCGAGGCCAAAGCGCACGCCGGTGGCGGCGGAGGCGTCCTGCACGGTCGGGTTGATCTTGGGCAGGAAGCCGTTCGGATAGATCTCGATCACGTTGCGGGCGTCGAGCGCACGGCGGAAGAAGCCGGCGGAGACCGAGTCGCGATGCTGGTAGCTGGCCCAGCCATAGGATTCCACGCCGTTGTTCCAGTCATAGCCGGCGTTGGCGAACAGTGTGTACTGGTCGATCTGCGGCTCGCCTGTCCAGCCGTTGAAGCGATCGGTCGACGCCTCGCGCGGATCAAATGCGCCGCCGACGAGCGGATAGTTCTGCCGCGAGTCATAACCGTCGCGCTCGGAGCGCTTCTGCAGTTTCACTTCGCCTGCAACCGTGAGGAAGCCCTGCTCGCCGAGCGCCAGGCCTTTCCAGCCATTCAGCGTGAAGACCTGACCGTCGCGCACTTCGCGCGTGGCGCTGGGTCCCGGCGTGATCGGCAGGCCGGCAACCGGCGGCGTCACCGGCGTCGTGTATTCGGAAACGCGCATGCCGAGCGACACAGCCGCACCGCCGCCGCTGCTTTCTTCGCGCAGGCGCAGGTTGATGACGCCCGCGATGGCGTCCGAGCCATACTGCGCCGACGCGCCGTCACGCAGCACTTCGACGGCGGAGATCGCGGCCGTGGGAATGGTGTTCATGTCGACGGCGGAAGAGCCGCGACCGATCGAGCCGTTGACGTTCACCAGCGCGGCCGAGTGACGACGCTTGCCATTCAGCAGCACCAGCGTCTGGTCGGGGGCGAGGCCGCGGAGGGCGGCCGGGCGCACGGTGTCCGTGCCATCGTTGAGCGCAGGGCGCGGGAAGTTGAACGAGGGCAGGGCCACTGCCAGCGCCTGATTCACTTCGGTGACGCCGCCCTTTTCGAGCGCCTCGGTTCCCACCACGTCTACCGCGACAGCGGTATCCAGCGCAGTCCGGTCCGCCACGCGCGTGCCGGTGACGATGACGACGTTCTCTCCCGTGGGAGCCGCCTGCGCGAGGGCCTGGCCAAGCAGTAGCGGTGTGAAGGCGACGCCCGCGAGAATGACGGACTTCAGCGACCTGAGTTTCATGAATAGCTCCCTGCCGCCCATCTTCTGGGCGGCGCTGTTATGTCATCAAGCTGTCGCGTGCAGCTGATGGCCGCAATGTCGCTCGCCTAATACCTCCGTATAGAGAGCGTGTTTGCGGGGTGTGTGACATGCAAGCGACACATCCTGCCGCTGGGGCACGCCTCATTCTCGCGTTGGGCGGGAAATTTCGTGTGCAAAAGCGAAGGGCGGTGGATTGCTCCACCGCCCCTGCAGCACGCGTTCACGCGGCTCGCTAGTTGAGCCCGGCTCGTTTGATTTCGGCCGGAACGCCATTAAGCGACAGCACCGTTCCCTCGACGGTCACCTTGATGTCGTCGCCATCCTTGATGCGGCCTTCAAGGATACGGCGGGCCAGCGGGTCCTGCAGCTCTTTCTGGATCACGCGCTTCAAGGGGCGCGCGCCATAGACCGGATCGTAGCCACGCTCGGACAGCCAGTGCATCGCCTCATCGTTGACGCTGATGGTCATGCGGCGGTCGGCGAGGATTTTCTCGAGGCGCTTCAGCTGCACGCCGACGATGCGGTCGATCTCGCCACGGCCCAGCCGCTTGAAGAACACGATCTCGTCGATGCGGTTCAGGAACTCCGGACGGAAGTGCGAGCGGATCGCCTCCATCACCGCGTCACGTGCATGGCCGGAGATTTCGCCCTCCGACTTGTCTTCCGCCAGCGCGTGCGCGCCGAGGTTGGACGTCATGATGATGACGGTGTTGTTGAAGTTCACCGTGCGACCCTGGCCGTCGGTCAGGCGCCCGTCGTCAAGAACCTGCAGCAGTGTGTTGAACACGTCCGGGTGCGCCTTCTCGATCTCGTCGAACAGGATCACCTGATAAGGCCTGCGCCGCACCGCTTCGGTCAACGCCCCGCCTTCCTCGTAACCGACATAGCCCGGAGGCGCGCCGATCATGCGGGAGACAGCGTGCTTCTCCATGTATTCCGACATGTCGAGACGCAGCACGGCGTGCTCATCATCGAACAGGAATTCAGCCAGCGCTTTCGTCAGCTCGGTCTTGCCGACGCCCGTGGGGCCGACAAAGATGAAGCTGCCGATGGGGCGGTTCGGGTCCTGCAGGCCTGCGCGTGCGCGGCGCACCGCATTGGCGACGATCTCCAGCGCGTCGTCCTGGCCGACAACGCGCTTGCGCAGGTTGTCCTCCATGCCAAGAAGTTTCTCGCGCTCGCCTTCCATCATCTTGTCGACCGGCACGCCGGTCCAGCGCGAGACAACGGCGGCAATCGCCTCCTCGTCGACTTCCTCTTTGACCAGCGGCGCCTTCTCGTCGCCGGTTGCAGACTTGCCTTCGGAC
>JAVBYB010000036.1 GCA_030824255.1 bacterium | reverse complement strand
GCCCAGCGGGATGTTGTCGACGAAGGCGACATCATCCGGCATCCACCATTTGGCGATCTTGCCATTGAGGAAGTTGAGCAGCTCTTCCTTCGTGGCGGTCGCGCCGGGCTTCAGCTGCACGATCAGCAGCGGACGCTCGTCCCACTTCGGATGCGGCAGGCCAATGGCGGCGGCGTTCGCAACGGCCGGGTGGCCGACGGCGAAGTTCTCGATGTCGATGGAGGAAATCCATTCGCCGCCGGACTTGATCACATCCTTCGCGCGGTCGGTGATCTGCATGTAGCCAAGCTCGCACAGGTTGGCGACGTCGCCGGTGTCGAAGAAACCTTCCTTGTCGAGAATGTTGCCGCCGGCGTTCTTGAAGTAGGCCTTCGCCACGGCCGGTCCGCGCACGATCAGGTGGCCCGCAGACTTGCCGTCACGCGGCAGTTCCTTGCCGTCATCATCGACGACCTTCATCTCGACGCCAAACGGCGCGCGGCCCTGCTTCAACTTGGTCTTCACGATCGTCTCGCGGTCCTTGGCGAGGATCGGCATCGTCATCGAGCCGAGAGAGCCCAGCGGGCTCATCTCGGTCATGCCCCAGGCATGGATGACCTCGACCTGATAGTTCTCCTCGAAGGCGCGCAGGATGCGCTCTGGCACGGCCGAGCCGCCGATCACCACCTTGTTCATGTAAGGCAGCTGTTTTCCGGTCTGTTCCAGGTACTGCAGCAGCATGAGCCACACGGTGGGCACGGCCGCCGTGAACGTCACCTTCTCGCCATCGAGCAACTCATAGATGGACTCGCCATCCATCTTCGCGCCCGGCAGCACCAGCTTGGAGCCCACCGCCGGCGCCGAGAGCGCAATGCCCCAGGCGTTGGCGTGGAACATCGGCACCACGGGCAGCGTGGTGTCCTTTGCGCCGATGCCGATCGCATCATTCTGCATCGAGATCAGCGTGTGCAGCACGTTGGAGCGGTGTGAGTAGAGCACGCCTTTCGGATCGCCCGTCGTGCCCGAGGTGTAGCAGAGGCCGCATGCGGCGTTCTCCTCGAAGTCGCCCCAGACGACATCCTTCGACTGGCCGCCGATGTATTCTTCATACGTGCGCAGGTTCGTCATCGCCGACTGCGGCTTGTGGGCGGCATCCGTCAGCACGATGAAGTGCTTCACCGACGGCACCTTGTCCTTGATGGCCTCGATGATCGGATGGAATGTGATGTCGTAGAAGACGTGGGTGTCTTCGGCGTGGTTGATGATCCAGGCGATCTGTTCCGGGAACAGGCGCGGGTTCAGCGTGTGCAGCACGGCGCCGATGCCCATCGTGCCGTACCAGCATTCCATGTGCCGCGTCGTGTTCCAGGCCAGCGTCGCGATCCGGTCGCCCTTCTGCACGCCATCGCCCAGCAGCGCATTGGAGCACTGGCGCGAGCGCCAGTAGAGATCGGCGTAGGTCGACCGCACGATCGGCCCTTCGACCGAGCGCGTCACGATTTCCTGGTGGCCGTGGTTCTGGAAGGCGTGCTCGAGGATCTTGTCGACCGTCAGCTTCCAATCCTGCATCAGGCCATCCATCGGACCGCGCTTGATGGGGGCAGGCATCGCAGACGCCACGCCCGGCGCTGCGACCGGCGCAGCAGGGGCAGCGGGCTTTGCCGCTTCCACTTTCTTCTCGTCCTTGCCCTTGCCGAATCCGAACATTCACCGCCTCCCGTACGCGCCTTTTGTGCGCTCTTGCCAGTGATACTAGACGCCGTCACCTAGCGTCGCAATTCTTTCGCGATCAGAAGCCTGCACACAGAAGACGTAACGGCCCTTCCCCGCTTTTTTCGCACTTGCGGCACGGCTTGGCTTTTGGGCGCGAACCCGTCATCGAACAGACAGGGCGGCGGGTGTAGCCTTGCAGGCTTCGGGGGAATGACATGACGCTTCTGGTCGACAACATGCAGTGGGTGCTGCTGGTCTGTGGCCTGCTGACGCTCAGCATGGCGCAGGCGATCTTCGCGCCGCGCGCGACGATGCGGGCCTATTTCGGCGAGGCGCCGGAGAGCAGGGCCGTCGACCTTCTGATGCGGAACTGGGGAATGCTGGTTGCGGCGGGCGGCGCATTGCTGATCTACGCGGCCTTCACGCCTGAAGCGCGGCCCGTGTCGCTGATTTTCGTTGGGGCAGGCAAGCTGATGTTCATCGCCCTGGTCCTCGCCGCCGGCGGCGGCTTTCTGAAGAAGCAGGCCGGTCTGGCGATCGTGATCGACGGGATCATGGTGGCGCTGTTCGCCGCGTACCTGCTGGCCAAATCGACCTGAGCAGCGGCTGGCCACCCGCCCCCATCCCGCGCTATCGATCATCGGAACCTGTCTGGAACATGCCCATGCGCCTCCTGCTCGCCGCCGCCTCGCTCATCGTCCTGTCGGCTTGTGGCGAGCCCGCCGACCCAACGGCCACAGCCTCGACGGACGCCGTCGCCGCCTCGACCCCGGTTGCCGAACCCAAGACCAGGCCTTCCTTCTCCACGATGAAGCTGGCCGAGCGCCTCGACTGCCTGCGCGACAGCGGGGGCATTCTGCTGATCGGCCATCGCGGCGGCCCGACGCGCGACTACCCCGAGAACGCCGTCGAAACCCTCCAGCGCACCTTTGACGCCGGTACACGCGCCATGGAGGTCGACATCGCGGAGACGAAGGATGGCCACCTCATCCTGATGCATGACGACGATCTGGAGCGCACCACCACGGGCGAGGGCCTCGTCGCCGACCACACGCTTGCCGATATCCAGAAGCTCAAGCTGGAGACCGGCAGCAAGACGACGGATTTTGCGCCTCCCACCCTGCAGGCCGCGCTGGAATGGGCGGTGAAGACCAACGCCATCGTGGAGCTCGACAAGAAACGCTCCGCCCAGTACGGCCCGATCATCGCAGCTGTCCGCGCCGCCAAGGCCGAGAACAACGTCTTCGTCATCACCTACAATGACGATCAGGCCGTCGAGGTGCATACCCAGGCGCCCGACCTCATCATCACCGCCACCATCAATTCGGTCGAACAGCTCGACGACCTGCTGTCGCGCGGCGTGAAGGCCGAGACGCTTCTGGCGTGGACCGGCAACACCGAGCCCAGGCCCGACCTCTGGAAAGCCCTCGCAGCGCGCGGCATCGAGAGCATCTTCGGCACCAATGGCTCGCGCGAGAACGGCTTCGACTACCGCTACTGGGAAGACGATGACGGCGCCGAGTATAATGCGCTCGCTGCCGATGGCCTGCCCATCCTCGTCACCAGCATCACCGACAAGACCTCGCGCCAGCTGAACGCCGAGCGGGACAAGGCCGGAAGCTGCAGCTTCTGAGACGCCGTCCGCCGCTAACCATGCGCGGTGGAAACGGGGTGCATCATGGTAACCGGTGTCAGTATCCACGCCAGTCGCATGTCATTTGATAGCTGGTCCCTGCGACGTCTCATCACTCCCAGAAAAACTGCAGTTCGCCTGCTGCGCCGCAACAGCAATTCCAGCTGACTGCATTGCCCAAATGGCGCCGATATGGGCCGAAAACGCGCTGTTGCGGGGTGGTATCGTGAGAGGAATCGCCTCGCGCGCTGCTGCGGCGCGGCGACACCGGGCGCCAAGATTTCACTCGACGCGATGTGGCCCGGCTGGGTAATTGGGCATTCGCATGATCGACCGCGGCGCGCCGCGATGGATGGCGACGGCAAGAGAAGACTTGTTGCTATCAACCGGTCGTCGGACGTCCCTTTCCGGGAGGTTCCCGCGAGCCACATTCTGCAGGCGGGCGAATCGTGCTCCGCCCTTGGTCTGAAGGCATGTTGGTTGCACAGGTCGTGCTCTTGAAAAGAAGCCAGGACCAGACGGCGAGGTGACGCCGGCGTGTGGGAATCCGAAAGCGGTCGTGGTGCTCCGCGAAGAAGCCGCCTCGGTGGGTAGCCCCGATTGGGTTAGCAGTGGGAAGATGCAGAGATGAACACGTCCGAAGCGCCGGTGAAATCCAAGGATGTGGCTGGCGCCGCCGGTTCCATTCCCGGCCTTGAGCCCGCTCCGACGCGCCATGCGAAACTGGTCGCGTGGGTCAAGGAAGTCGCCGCGCTCACCAAGCCGGATCGCGTCCACTGGTGCGACGGATCGGACGCCGAGTTCGAAACGCTCACGCAGGAACTGATCGCGCTCGGCACGCTGAAGCGCCTCAACCCCGCCAAGCGCCCCAATTCCTTCTATGCCGTCTCCGATCCGAAAGACGTCGCCCGCGTTGAATCGCGTACGTTCATCTGCTCCGAGAAGCAGGTTGACGCCGGCCCCCTCAACAACTGGTCCGACCCGGTCGAGATGCGCGCCAAGCTCAACGGCCTGTTCGACGGCGCCATGAAGGGCCGCACGATGTATGTCGTGCCGTTCTGCATGGGCCCCCTGAATTCCAAGATCTCCGCCCTCGGCGTCGAGATCACCGACAGCGCCTACGTCGCTATCTCCATGCGCGTCATGACCCGCATGGGTCGCGCCGCGCTCGAGCAGATGGGCGATGACGGCTTTTACGTTCCCGCCGTCCACACGCTGGGCGCTCCGCTCAGCCCCGGCCAGAAAGACGTGCCGTGGCCCTGCAACGACGACAAATACATCGTCCACTATCCCGAAACCCGCGAGATCTGGTCTTATGGCTCCGGGTATGGCGGCAACGCCCTCCTCGGCAAGAAGTGCTACGCGCTTCGGATTGCCTCTGTGATGGCGCGTGATGAGGGCTGGCTGGCCGAGCACATGCTCATCCTCAAGCTGACGTCGCCGGAAGGCGCTTCCAAATACGTCGCCGCCGCCTTCCCGTCGGCCTGCGGCAAGACCAATCTCGCCATGCTGGATCCCACGCTCAAAGGCTGGAAAGCCGAAACCATCGGCGATGACATCGCCTGGATGCGCTTCGGCGACGATGGCCAGCTCTACGCCATCAATCCGGAAGCCGGCTTCTTCGGCGTCGCCCCCGGCACGTCCGCCGCCACCAACAGGAACGCGCTGGAATCCTGCGCCCGCAACACCGTCTTCACCAACGTCGCACTCACCGCAGATGGCGATGTCTGGTGGGAAGGCATGACGAAAGAACCGCCGGAAGGCCTCACCGACTGGCGCGGCCGCGCCTGGTCGCCGGCGATGGGCGAGCCTGCCGCTCACCCCAACGCCCGCTTCGCCTGCCCGGCCGAGCAATGCCCGATCATCGCCGCCGAATGGCAGGACCCGAAGGGCGTTCCGATCTCCGCCATCCTGTTCGGCGGC
>JAVBYB010000110.1 GCA_030824255.1 bacterium | reverse complement strand
GCCCCCGGAATTCGCGCTCGAAGTCATCCAGCGCATGCTGCGCATGGAGCCTGTGCAGCGCGACATTCTCGAAAAAATCGAGTCGACCCTGCGCACCGAGTTCATGACAAACCTCGCCCGCACGTCGAAACGCGACAGCCACGAGCAGATGGCTTCCATCTTCAACAATTTCGACCGGCAGACCGAGGGGCGATTCATGTCGCTTCTCGAAGACAAGAACAAGGACGCGGCCGACAAGATCCGTTCGCTGATGTTCGTCTTCGAGGATCTGTCAAAACTCGATCCGGGCGGCGTACAGACGCTGCTGCGCAACATCGACAAGGACAAGCTGGGCCTCGCGCTCAAGGGCGCGAACGACGAAATGCGCAACCTGTTCATGTCGAACATGTCCGAACGCGCAGCGAAGCTCATGCGCGATGACATGGCCGCGATGGGCCCGGTCAAGCTCAAGGACGTCGAAAGCGCCCAGCAGGAAATGGTCGTGGTCGCCAAGGCGTTGGCGGACCGCGGCGAAATCATGCTCGCCGAAAGCGGCGGCCAGGACGAGTTGATTTACTGATGAACACGTCTCCCTTCAGCTTCGCGACAGAATTCTCGTCCTCTGGAGAGGTGATCTCCGGGCCTGAGCGCAAATATATTTCGCGCGAGGAAGCCGACCAGATCGCGGTTCAGGCACGCACCGAAGGCGAGGCCAAGGCGCGCCAGGCGACGGAAGCCAAGGGTTTTGCCTCGGTCGATCGGATCGTCGTGAGCCTTGCCCCGGTTGCAGCCCAGCTTCACGCGATTGCGGCAGGTCTGCGTGCGGAAGCCGCCGAGCTTGCCCTGATTGCCGCCAAGAAAATTGCCGGCACGGCGCTCGACCGTGCGGGCGAGGAAGCCGCCGCCATCGCCATCGCCGACACGATTTCCCAACTCAAGGCGGGACCGAGCATCATCGTGGCCTGTGCGCCGGAATCCATCGAAGCCATAGAGCGCCGGCTGGAACAGCTGCGCGCCAAGGGGATCGGCGCAGGCATCTCCTTCCGTGTCGACCCGCGCGCACGTCCGGGCGACTGGCGTGTCGAATGGTCGGACGGCTCGGCCGGGTTCAGCCGTGAAGGCATCGAAACCACAATCGAATCTGTCCTGAGCGCCCGCCTGCAGGACCCGATTGCCCCCCAGCTTGACCTCTTTTCCGCCGCGTAGGACCTCATGAACACCAACGATCTCAAACTGCCGGATCTGGCCCACGCGAACGCTCCTGCCCCACGCAGCGCGGCGCAAACGCACGTTGCGGAAGACGCACGCGACAAGATTGCGGCGGACCTCAAGCCCGTCTTCGACGTGCCGGTGTCCGTGCAGGCCGTCATCGGCCGCACGACCATCGAAGTCTCCAAGCTGCTGGAGCTGACGGAAGGCTCGGTGCTGGAACTCGACCGCCGCGTCGGTGAAGCCATCGACATCTATGTGAACTCCCGTCTGGTCGCTCGCGGGGAGGTTGTCGTCGTCGACGATCGCCTGGGCGTGACCATGACGGAAATCATCAAGAACTCGGACGCCTAGAGGAAAACCCATGCGCGTATTGATCATCGGTAACCTCGCAGGCCAGCTCTCGGCCGCCACGAAAATCGCCTTCGACAAGGGCGCCAAGGTGCTGCACGCACAGGATGTAGCCATCGCGATGGAGCTGCTGCGGACAGGCCGTGGCGCCGACATCGTCATGATTGACGTTCACGAAGATATCGGCGGCCTCGTCAGCGCGATGAAGCAGGAGCGCATCGTCGCCCCGGTTGTCGCGTGCGGTGTTGGCGTCACGCCCGACAAGGCAGCCGCCGCGATCCGCGCCGGCGCCCGCGAGTTCATCCCGCTGCCGCCCGATCCGGAACTGATTGCCGCCGTTCTCTCCGCTGTCGCTGACGATGACCGTCCGCTGATCGCGCAGGACGCCGTGATGATGGAACTGAAGTCGCTGGCCGACCAGATCGCGCCGTCGGATGCTTCCGTGCTCATCACCGGCGAAAGCGGCGTCGGCAAGGAAGTGATGGCGCGCTACGTTCACAGGCGCTCCAAGCGTGCGGACAAGGCCTTCATCTCGGTCAACTGCGCCGCCATTCCGGAAAACCTTCTGGAGTCGGAGCTGTTTGGCCACGAGAAGGGCGCGTTCACGGGCGCCGTTGCCCGTCGCATCGGCAAGTTCGAGGAAGCGGACGGCGGCACGCTGCTGCTGGACGAGATTTCCGAGATGGATATCCGGCTGCAGGCCAAATTGCTGCGCGCCATTCAGGAACGCGAGATCGATCGCGTCGGCGGCACCAAGCCGGTGAAGGTCGACATTCGCATCATCGCGACGTCGAACCGCATCCTGCAGGAAGCCGTGATGCGCGGCGAGTTCCGCAAGGATCTTCTCTATCGCCTCAACGTGATGAACCTGCATATTCCGCCGCTGCGCGAGCGTCCGAACGATCTTTCCGCGCTGGCGGATTACTTCGTGAACAAGTACGCGACGGCCAACGGCTTTACCCGCCACCTTTCAGACGCTGCGCGCGAACGCGTGCAATGCGCTGGCTGGATGGGCAACGTCCGCGAACTCGAGAATGCGATGCACCGGGCCGTCATCCTGGCGCGCAGCAACGAGATTTCTGTCGACGACCTGCGCACGCCGGATGGCCGACTGGTGCAGGCGAACGCGCTGGATGCGACCGCCGAGCGCGCCGTGAATGCGGCGGAAGCCGCAATCAATGGCGCAACGATCCGCGTCGGCCAGACGGTTGCCGAAGTCGAACAGGACCTCATCCTGACAACGCTTGACCATTGCCTCGGCAATCGCACGCACGCCGCCAATATTCTTGGCATCTCGATCCGCACGCTTCGGAACAAGTTGCGCGCCTATCAGGACGCAGGCGTCGAAGTTGCGGCTCCCGGCGAAGTCCGGGCGGCGGGGTAATCTAGATGGCCCAGGCGGGTACGATTCCAGCCGGTAACGGCTTTGACCTGAATGCGCTGACCAAGCTGTTCGCGCGTGGCGAATATGCGCTTGGCCTCGGCGTGATGGCGCTGGTGATGATGCTCATCATCCCCATCCCCGCCTTCCTCCTGGACATGCTGCTGGCTGTTTCGATCACGCTGTCTGTTCTTATCCTCATGACGGCGCTTCTTATCCAGAAGCCGCTGGAATTCTCCGCCTTTCCGACAGTGCTGCTATTGGCAACGCTTCTGCGACTGGCGCTGAACATCGCCACCACCCGCCTCATCCTTGGGCATGGCCACGAAGGCCCCGAAGCCGCCGGCAGCATCATCCAGGCCTTCGGCAACTTCGTGATGAACGGCAACTTCGTCATCGGCGTCGTCGTTTTCATCATCCTGATCATCGTGAACTTCGTTGTCGTCACCAAGGGCTCAGGCCGTATCGCGGAAGTCGCGGCGCGCTTCACCCTCGACGCCATGCCCGGCAAGCAGATGGCGATCGACGCCGACCTGTCCGCCGGCATGATCAACGAGGAAGAGGCCCGCAGGCGCCGCAAGGAACTTGAAGGCGAAAGCAATTTCTACGGCGCGATGGACGGCGCCTCGAAGTTCGTGCGCGGCGATGCCATGGCCGGCATCCTGATCACGTTCATCAACATCATCGGCGGCATGATCATCGGCGTCGCCCAGGAAGGCATCTCTTTCGAGGAGGCCGCCAACTCCTACACGCTGCTGACGGTCGGCGACGGCATCGTCTCGCAGATCCCTGCCCTCATTGTTTCGGTCGCGGCAGGCATGCTGGTCTCCAAGGCAGGCGTCGAAGGCGCGGCGGACAAGGCCATCGGGGTCCAGCTGTTCGCGCGGCCGCAGGCGCTTTCCATGGCGGCCGCAATGTCGCTGTTCGTCGGCCTGCTGCCGGGCATGCCGCTGATCCCGTTCTTCGGTCTGGCTGGCATCTGCGGTTACTTCGCCTGGCGCGGCTTCCAGAAAGAACGCGTCCAGGAACAGAGCAAGGCGGCCGACGCGGTCGCCGAACAACGCGCCAAGCCCATCCCCGAGCCGCCGATCCAGGAGTCGCTTGCGGTCGACGACATCAAGATCGAACTCGGCTTCGGATTGCTGAGCTTCATCAACGAAACGTCGGGGCGCAAGCTGACCGATCAGGTCAAGGCCGTGCGTCGGCAGATTGCATCTGAGTTCGGCTTCGTCGTTCCGCAAGTGCGCATTATCGACAATCTTGAGCTTGCCTCGGACGAGTACCGCATCCTCATCAAGGAAGTGGTCGCTGGTCGTGGCAAGCTGAAGCCGCAGATGCACCTGGCAATGGACGCGTCCGGCGCTGCGCCGCCCATCGCTGGTGAAAAGGTCAACGAGCCGGTGTTTGGCTTGCCTGCGGTATGGATCGACGACAACGCCAAGGAAAATGCCGCCATCCAGGGTTACACGATCGTCGATGCGGCGACGGTGCTCACCACGCACTTCACCGAGCTGGTGAAAGAGAACATGGCGGAGCTGCTGTCGTTTGCGTCGGTGAAGATGCTGATCGAGGACCTGCCAAAACAACAGGCCGCGCTGGTTACGGATATCACGCCGCAGCAGATCACCGTGTCGGGAATCCAGCGAATCCTCCAGAACCTCCTGCGCGAACGTATCTCCATCCGCGATTTCGCGACGATCCTCGAAGCTATTGCGGAAGCGACGTCAGCGTCCACAGACCTGCTTTCCGTGACCGAGCATGTGCGGACACGCCTGTCGCGCCAGCTTTGTAACGCGAATCTCGATGCGTCGGGGGCGCTGCCGATCATTGCCCTGTCGCCCAACTGGGAACAGGCATTCGGCGAGGCGCTGGTCGGTGTCGGCGCGGATCGCCAGCTCGCGCTGGAGCCCTCGCGCCTGCACCAGTTTGTCGCCGACCTGCGCAATGCCTTCGAGCGCGCCGGACAGATGGGCGACAGCCCGGTCCTGCTCACGTCGGCTGGCGTACGCCCCTATGTGCGCTCGCTGGTGGAACGGTTCCGGCCGCAGACCATCGTGATGTCGCAGAACGAAATTCACCCGAAAGCCCGGCTGCGCTCAGCCGGCGCCGTGTAGAGGAGTACGCCCTATGAAGATGAAGATGTTCGTGGGCCGGACCGAGGAGGAAGCCCTCGCCATGGTGCGGGCCGAGATGGGGGCCGACGCGGTTATCCTGTCGACGCGCGAGCGCGAAGACGACGGCATGTTCGAGGTGCGCGCCGCCATCGAACGCAACTTTGGCCACAAGTTCGCCGCGCCGAAATTCGCCGAAGTGCGACCGGTGTTCGACGAGACACG
>JAVBYB010000350.1 GCA_030824255.1 bacterium | reverse complement strand
CGTATCTGGAATCGCGCTTCGCCAATTCACTAGCCGCCCAGCGGCGTCATTGAGATAAGCGCATGCAGGTCCGTGCCCTCAACATCCGCAAGCAGTATGCAGGCATGGCCGCGCTGGACGACGTGTCGCTGACCGTCGGGTCGGGCGAGCTGGTGGCGTTGCTGGGGCCGTCGGGCTCCGGCAAGACGACATTGCTGCGCACGATCGCCGGCCTCGAGACACCGGATTCGGGTGTCGTCTATTTCGATGATCGTGACGCCGCGGAGAGCCGCATCCAGGATCGTGGCGTCGGCTTCGTGTTCCAGCACTATGCGCTGTTCAAGCACATGCAGGTGATGGACAATATCGCGTTCGGTCTTCGGGCGCGGAAAAAGGACAAGCCGAACGAGACGGAGATCAAGCGCCGCGTGATGGAGCTGCTCGATCTGGTTCAGCTGTCGGGGCTCGAGAAGCGCTTTCCTTCGCAACTTTCGGGCGGCCAGCGTCAGCGCGTGGCGCTGGCGCGGGCGCTGGCCATCGAGCCCAGCGTGCTGCTGCTGGATGAGCCGTTCGGCGCGCTGGATGCGCGCGTGCGCAAGGACCTGCGCCGCTGGCTGCGCGAGATTCATGATCGCACGGGGCATACCACGCTGTTCGTGACGCATGATCAGGAAGAGGCGCTGGAGCTGGCTGACCGTGTGGTCGTGATGAGCAAGGGCAGGATCGAGCAGTCGGCGACGCCAGACGAAATCTACGACACGCCGGCGACGCCGTTCGTGTTCTCGTTCATCGGTGAATCCAGCGTGATCCCGGTGGTGATCGGCAATGGCCGTGCGACGCTGGACGAGCGCGTGATTGATCTCGCTGTCGGCAATCTGCCGGATGGCCCGGCGCAGCTCTACCTGCGGCCCGAGGATGTCGCGATGGTGACGGATGGCGGGCCGGGGATTCCGGGTCTGGTCGTGTCCACGCGGCGCATCGGCGGCAACCGGCGCGTGACGATCGAATGCGGGCTGGCAAGGCATCGCATCGAGTTCGACGCGCCGGCGGAAGTGCCGATCGCGAACTCGCAACGCCTGCAGGTGCGCATCATTGGCGGCCGCGTCTATGGCGGCGGCCATGAGGGCTATGAGACCGAGAAGCTGGCGTCGTCGGCGACGTCGGACTTCAAGTGGGCGAAGGCTGAGGGTTGGCTGGACAGGTAGAGGGTCAATAGGCCTACCGGCCCCGGAATGGCCGCGTGGCTTCCGGGATGACGGCGCGTCGTTGCCCTCAAACCCGCCGTACTGTCGCCGCCGCAACCGCCAGCGCGATGAAGGCGCCTCCGATGCAGCGTTCGAACCAGCGTTTGACGGCGCTGCGCGAAAGGGCGCGGGAGAGGAGACCACCGGCGCCGATGTAGAGAAGCTGGATCAGGAGATCGATCAAGACGCCGAGACAGCCAAGCAGCAGCGACTGCAGCCAGATGGGCTTCGACGGGTCGATGAATTGCGGCAGCAGGGCGAGGAAGAAGAGGATTGTCTTGGGATTGCCGAGCCCGACCATGATGCCATCGCGCCAGGCTTTGGCGCTGGCTTCGCCGAGGGGAGGCGTTTCTTCGCTGACCGGCGCAAAGGAGGATCGGATCGCCTGCAATCCGAGCCACGCGAGATAAAGCGCGCCGGCCCATTTGACGATCTCGAAAGCGGCGCCCGAAGCGGCGATGATGCTCGCGAGGCCGCCGGCGGAACAGAAGACATAGAGCATGTTCGCGCTTTCGATGCCCGTGGCGGCAAAAAGACCCGCGCGCGGGCCGCGCCATGCAGATTGCGTCATCACGAAGAGGACGTTGGGGCCGGGGACAAGGCTGATTGCGAGGACGAGCGCGATGTAGGCGCCCAAGGTCGGCAGGGAGATCAGGTCGGGCATCGGCGGCTCCAGCGGCAGGCGCCGGTCTAGCAGCCCGTCCTGCCAAAGGATGTCAGCATTGGAATGCGGTCAGGGCTCTTTTGGCGGCTCGTCGCGGGCCTGCTTTCTGAGCGTGTCGGCGTGCATCATCGGGTCGGCCTCCGGATTGGAAGGGCGCATGACTTGAAGGCTGGGGCGTTCGTAAAGGCGGGCGAGGCTGACGAAGCCGGCGACGAGGGCGCAGCCTGACGCAATGAAGAGCGAGACCATCGCGCCCTGGCCGGGCACCTGCACGAACATCAGGGCGACAAGGGCGGCGCCGGTGGTCTGGCCGAAGAGCCGGGCGGTGGCGAGCATGCCGCCTGCGCCGCCGCTGCGCGACTTGGGCGCGGCTGACATCATCGCGCGGTTATTGGGCGACTGGAACATGCCGAAGCCGACGCCGCACAGCGCCATGCGCCAGACAATGTCTTCGACGCGGGGCGCATCTGGTATCAGGGCGAGCGACAGGAGGCCGAGCGAGAATATGCCGAGGCCAATGCCGCCGAGAAGTCCAGCAGGATAGCGATCCGCGAGATGACCTGCGATGGGGGAGGCGATCGCGATTGCTATCGGCCACGGCGTCATCAGCAGACCGATGGAGACCGCATCGAAGCCCATGTCATGCAGCATGAAGGGCAAGGACACCATCGCCAGCATCTGCGCCATGAACGACGCAACCGACGTGGCGATGGAGAGCGTGAAGATCGGAATGCGCAGGAGATCGACCGGCAGGACGGGCGCGGGACTGCGGAGTTCGCGCTTGGTGAGGATCCAGGCGAGCGCGCCGCCGATGGCGAGCTCGACAAGGAACAGCCAGAAGGCCTCGCCCTGGCTGAGGGCATCGATGCTGCCGATCACAAGCCCAAATGTGACGGCGCAGAGCAGCGTGCTCACAAGGTCGAACTTGTGTGGCGAGCGGGGCGTTGCCGGTAGTGAGGGAAAGGCGAACAACAGGGCGAGGATGCCGATGGGCAGGTTGACCGCGAACAGCCACGGCCACGGCGCGATGGCGAGGATGGCGCTGGCGATGGTGGGGCCGGCGGCAGCGGCAAGCGCGATGACCAGCGCGTTGATGCCGAGGCCCCGGCCGAGCAGGCGCTGGGGATAGATGAAGCGCAGCAGCGCCGGGCTGACGCTCATGATGCCGGCGGCGCCGAAGCCCTGGACGACGCGGGCGGCTGTCAACATCGGCAGGGAGGTGGCGAAGGCGCAGGCGATCGAGGCAAGGGTGAAGACCGCAAGGCCGGCAAGGTAGATGTTGCGATAGCCCAACCGGTCTCCCAGCGAGGAGAAGGGCAGCAGCGAAATGGTGATGGCCAGCTGATAGCCATTGACCACCCATATCGCATGGGCGGGTTCGGCGTCGAGGTCGGCCGCAATGGTTGGCAGGGCGACATTGGCGATGGCCGAGTCGATCACGGCCAGCGTTATGCCGAGGGCGATGGCGACAATCGCGAAGGTGCGTCGCGGGAGTGGCAGGCCATCGGTATCTGTCATCTTCCTGTCGCCCGAAATGCACGCATTCTCGTCATTTGCGCCTTGCGCGCTATTTCGTCTAGGCTGGCGGTACGCAGGCGCAAGCAGACGCCGCATTCAGACAGTTGACCGCGATACCCAGACGGGATCGGATCAGCGATCAAGGGAGAGATGATCCATGTGCGACGAGCATACTGAAAAAGACAATGCCGATGGTTTCGACGCGGGTCGGCTGTCGCGGCGCGGTTTCGGCGCCATGTCGATTGCAGCCCTCGCGGCCTGCACCACGGCGCCGCCGAACCCGGAAGACGTAGTCGAGCGGGAAGTGGAGATCACGACGCCGGATGGCGTGGCGGACGCGCACTATGTGGCCCCGGCGGCTGGCAAGTGGCCGGCGGTGCTGGTCTGGCCGGATATCATGGGCCTGCGGCCGGCCTTCCGTCAGATGGGGCGCCGCCTTGCGCAGTCCGGCTATGCCGTGCTCACGGTGAACCCGTTCTACCGCTCGCAGAAGGGTCAGGTGTTCGACGCGCTGACCGAGAAGTTCAGCGATCCGCCCGTGCGCGCCCGACTCGTGCCGCTCATGCAGGCGGCGACCAGCAATCCGGACAACACGAAGAAAGACGCTCAGGCGCTGATCGCCTGGATCGACAAGCAGAAAGAGGTCGACCTGTCGCGCGGCATCGGCACGACGGGCTACTGCATGGGTGGTCCGCTGGTGATGCGGACGATGGCGCATGTGCCGAACCGCGTGACGGCCGGCGGCAGCTTCCATGGCGGCGGTCTTGCGACGGCCAATCCCAATAGCCCGCACCTGCTGGTTCCGCAGATGAAGGCGAAGGCCGTGCTGATCGCGGTGGCGCAGAACGACGACAAGCAGGACACCACGGTGAAGGAGAAGGTGAAGGCCGCCTTCGACGCGCAGAACATTCCGGCAGAGGTCGAAGTCTATCCGGCCGAACATGGCTGGTGCCCGCCGGATAGCCAGGTGTTCGATCAGGTGCAGGCGGATCGTGCGTGGGCGCGCCTGCTGGCGACGTTCGAGAAGGGCCTCTAGCGCCCTCTGATCACGGTACACAAGTTGATCGAGGCCCCGCAGCAGATGATGTTGCGGGGCCTTTTTCAGGGTGACACGAGATGAGCGACAAGCCCTTCTTCCGCTTTCATCCGGGAGCGTATGAGCGTGGGGCGTTCGTGCGGTCGCTGGCTCCGTGCGATGTATGCGAACGGCCTTCTGTCTGGCTTTACGACGCCGCGATCTACGTCGCCGGAGAGAAGCCTGCGGTGTGCGCGCGGTGCGTGGCGGATGGCAAGCTGTCGGAGCATCTCGATGGCGATTTCCAGCTGCATGATGCGGACATGGAAGATGAGATTGAAGACGCTGTCAGCGAAGAGGTGATGCAGAAGACGCCTGGCTTCTCGACGTTCAACGCATTCACATGGCCGGTGCTGGACGGCAAGCCGCTGGCCTATGTCGGACACGGCGACGAAGATGCGACATGGGATGATCCGGCAGCGGTCGCGGCCGTGAAGAAGCTCTATGCGGACGTGTATGGCGAGACGCTGGATGGCCCGACGCCGTATGCGCTGGTGTTCAGGGAAGTCGATGGACCGCGCCATGTCGCGATTCTCGACCTGGACTAGCGAGCGGCGTTCTTCACGAAGTCTTCGAGATAGTCGCCTTCGACCTCGTCCGGTTGTCCCGAGAACCATGCGCCCCTGATATGACGACGAACCGCCGGGCTCGCCGTCGCGCTGGCAGCGGAGTGCCAGAGATAGGCGTCATGGAAGAGGACGTCGCCGTCATTGCAGTAGATGGCGACTTCGCCGGGAATCTTCTCGAAGCCTAACGGCATCTCGTAGGGTGGAGTGAATTTGAGATG
>JAVBYB010000124.1 GCA_030824255.1 bacterium | reverse complement strand
CACGCTGCACCTGCAGGTAAGAGTGGCGCCTGAGATGGACGGCGCCGGCGCCGTCATCACTTTTCACGATACGACGCGGCTGGTCATGGGCCAGCGTCAGGCGGCTTGGCGCGATGTGGCGCGGCGGATCGCGCATGAGATACGCAATCCGCTGACGCCGATTCAGCTTGCCGCTGAACGCTTGCGCCGCCGATTCTCCAGCCAGATTACGACGGATCGCGAGACGTTCGAGCGCTGCACTGACACGATCACACGACAGGTCGCGGATATCGGACGCATGGTGGAAGAGTTCTCGGGCTTCGCGCGGATGCCCAAACCGACATTCGGCAAGTTCAGCCTGGTCGATATGGTGGAAGGCGTTGCGTTCTCGCAACGCATGACGACGCCGTCCATCGCCGTGACCGTTACCGCGCCGCCGCAGCCTGTTGAACTCCTGGGCGACGAGCGGATGCTCGCGCAGGCGCTGACCAACCTCGTGAAGAACGCGGCCGAGGCTGTGGATCGCCAGCTTGAAACAGGCGCCATCGTGAAGGGCGGGGTGGCGATCGACATCTTCCGCGACGGCGAAGAGGTGCAGGTTACCGTGCGCGACAATGGTCCCGGCTTCCCGGTTGAGGATCGCGAGCGCCTGCTCGAACCCTATGTGACGACGCGCAAAAACGGCGTGGGCCTGGGTCTCGCCATCGTAACGCGCATCGTTGAAGATCATGGCGGCCGCATCTGGCTCGGCGACAATGAGCGCGCCGCAGCCGGTGCGCGGGTCGATATCCGTATGCCGCTGCAGCCAAAGCCTATCGAAGAGTCAGTAGCCTATGCCGATGAAGGAGTAGCGTGATGACGACAGAGATTCTCGTTGTCGACGACGAAGCAGATATCCGTGAACTGGTTGGCGGTATCCTTCAGGATGAAGGGTATATCGTGCGGACAGCCGGTAACTCCACCGACACGCTCGCAGCGGTCCGAACGCGTGCGCCACGGCTTGTGGTTCTGGATGTGTGGCTGAAAGGCTCGGAGCTGGACGGCCTGGGCATACTGTCCATTCTCAAGGAGATGGACCCATTCCTGCCTGTGGTGGTGATTTCCGGTCACGGCACGGTCGAGACAGCGGTGGAGGCGATCCGCCGCGGCGCGTACGACTATCTCGAAAAGCCCTTCAAGGCCGAGAAACTGATCGTCACCATCCAGCGCGCGCTCGAGAACGCTGCCCTCAAACGTGAGAATTCCCGCCTGCGTGCGCGGTCGGCCTCGTCGCATGAGCTGGTTGGCAAATCGAGCGTGATGGCCCAGCTGGCCAACTCGGTCGACAAAGTGGCGCCAACCAACAGCCGCATCATGATCTCGGGGCCGCCAGGCTCAGGCAAAGATCTGGTTGCCCGCCTTATCCACGAGCAGTCTTTGCGAACGAGTGGTCCGTTCGTCGTCGTAAATGCGGCGACGATCGATCCCGACCGTGTCGAGTCCGAGCTGTTCGGGGAAGAGTACGGAAACGGTAAAGCGCCGAAAATCGGCCTGTTCGAACAGGCGCACGCCGGCACGCTGCTGCTCGACGAGATTTCCGACATGCCGCTGGCGGCGCAAGGACGAATCCTCCGCGTGCTGGTCGACCAGCGTTTCCGCCGGCGCAACGGGCAGGATGATGTCGTCGTGGACGTGCGGGTGATCTCCACAACAGCGCGCGATCTGCGCGCTGAGATTGCGGCGGGCCGTTTCCGCGAGGACTTGTACTATCGGCTCAACGTTGTGCCGGTTGACGTCCCCGCGCTGGAGCGCCGCCGCGAGGATATCCCTGATCTCGTTCGCTACTTCGTGCAGCGTGTAGCCGACGCGACGGGCCTGCAGCCGCGCGCGTTTGCGGACGAAGCGGTGGCGGTTCTTCAGGCCAGCGAATGGCCCGGCAACGTCCGACAGCTTCGCAATGTCGTTGAGCGCCTGTTGATTCTTACCAATGGCGAACCGCCCGGCTCAATCACAGCGGAACACCTGCCAAGCGACTCGAAGGGCGGCAGCGCCTCTGCCGCAGGCTCCATGCAGATGATTTCGATGTCACTGCGTGACGCACGAGAGCATTTCGAGCGGGAATATTTGTCGATGCAAATCACCCGGTTCGGCGGCAATGTGTCTCGTACAGCCGCCTTCATCGGCATGGAACGTTCGGCCTTGCACCGGAAGTTGAAGGCGCTCGGTGTCGACACCAGCCTCGGCGTCAAGGAAGGTCAGGGCTGACCCTGCATCACACTGACAGGGGAGGCGGGCGCCAGCTATCGAGGCGACCTGTCACGGAACTGACATCGGTAGGGGCGGCGCTTGCGTCAGGTCAAAGCCTGAAAGGCAAGGCATTGCTCATTCCGGTGCTGAAGCGTTACACCTGCGGCAAGGCCCCAACAAGAGAAGGCTCGCAACACCGATGTCGGCTGACAAAAAGCAAAACTTGCAGGACATTTTCCTGAACGCCGTGCGTAAGGGGAAAACTCCCCTGACCGTGTTCCTTGTGAACGGCGTAAAACTCCAGGGTATCGTGACCTGGTTCGACAACTTCTGCGTATTGCTCAAAGGCGAAGGGCGCCCGCCGCAATTGGTTTATAAGCACGCCATTTCTACCATCGCGCCGAACGCGCCGGTGAACCTCTTCGAGAACGAAGACGGCGAGGACTAATTGGCCCGAGAACTGATCGACCGCCGGCCGCCTGAAGATATTGCCGCGGTCGTTCTGCCAGTTGTGGGCGGCAGCGATGTTGCGCGTTCCCGCCTGCAGGAAAGCACGGGGTTGGCCGAAGCGCTCGGCGTCCGTCTTGCCTTTGCCGAACAGCTCAATGTGCGTGAGCCGCATCCGGCCCGATTGTTCGGGTCAGGGCAGCTCGACGCACTGGCTGAGCGTTTCAAGGCAGATGGCGTAACACTCTTCATCGTTGATGGCGCGCTGACGCCGGTCCAGCAGCGCAATCTCGAGCAGGAACTAAAGCTCAAGGTTGTCGACAGGACTGGACTAATTCTCGAGATCTTCGGCCTGCGCGCCCGCACGGCTGAGGGGCGCCTGCAGGTCGAGATGGCGCGATCGCTGTACGAACGCTCTCGGCTCGTGCGTACATGGACCCACCTTGAGCGCCAGCGTGGCGGCTTCGGCTTCCTTGGTGGTCCCGGTGAATCCCAACTCGAGACTGACCGGCGCCTGCTCGACAAGCGGATAGCGGGCTTCAGGCGCGAGCTAGAGGATGTCCGCCGAACGCGGCGGCTTCAGCGTGATGGCCGCGCCCGTCGTGGCGCCCCGGTGGCAGCGATTGTTGGCTACACGAACGCGGGCAAATCGACCCTGTTCAACAGACTGACGTCTTCCGACGTACTCGCGGCGGACATGCCGTTCGCAACTCTGGACCCAACGGCGCGCGAGATAGTGGCCGCCTCGGGCCGCCGCATCGCGCTGGTAGATACGGTGGGCTTCATAACCGACCTCCCGACTACGCTTGTCGCCGCCTTTCGCGCCACGCTGGAAGAGGCGATGGAGGCCGATCTCTTGATCCATGTCCGCGATATTGCGCACCCTGACACCGAGTATCAGGCCAACGATGTCTATACGATCCTCGAACAACTTGAGCAGGAGACGGGGCTGACGCAGCCGCCGATGATCGAGGTGTGGAACAAGGCTGACCTGTTGGACCCGGCCACGCGAAGCGTGCTTGCCGATCGCGCCGCGGGCGGCAGTCCGCCATCGCTGTTGGTTTCGGCGACGGCAGGGGAGGGGATGGATGAACTCCTGTTCCACATCGAAGGGGCGCTGTTCGGAAACCGCCGGCCGCGCGTAGTCATCATTCCCGCTGCAGACGGGCGGTTGCATGCCTGGATCCATACCAACTGCGAAGTGACGTCAGAACAGCTTGCCATTGAAAGCGACCTGCGCATGGACGTTTATATGACCGACGAAGACGTCGCCCGTATCCTGGCGATGTCGCCGGGCGTGCGGGTTGAAGATCACGGGCGCTAGCGCCCCGGCGATCGCGAGATGGAGACGCTCTGGCCGCTGCCATCCGCCGAGCCGACAGCAAAGTCACCGCCGCGCATGGGTCGGCCGACCCATAGCTGGGCAAGCCGCCGGATCCGGCTGGCGGGACTGATGATGGACTGGTGGAGAGCTTCGCCAGCGCGGTGCGCCCGGTAACTTGAGCGGGATGGTGCTGCCGGGGAGGATTGAACTCCCGACCTCAGCCTTACCAAGGATGCGCTCTACCACTGAGCTACGGCAGCATCCCGCTTGAGAGGCGTCCGCATAACGGAAACCCCTCCCAATGGGAAGGGGAGGTGTTACACAAGGCACGATGTCGCGGAATTCCCCCGAAAAGCCTGCAAAACCCGCCGGTCCCTCAAGAGAACGGGAGCGTCGGCTGGCCGAGGCGCTGCGGGCGAACCTCCGCCGGCGGAAGGCGGGCTCGCCGTCCAACGAACCCGAATCCCTGCCGAATCTCCCTCCGGACGACGATCAGACCCCGTGAAATCGCTCGGCCTGCGCCTTGTGCGCGCCGGATTCGGCTCCATAACCATCGGTCATGGACAAGCTCTCGATTCTCGCCAACGGCCCCTTGGAGGGCCGTATCCCTATTTCCGGGGCCAAGAACTCGGCCCTGAAGCTACAGGCGGCCTCGCTGCTCTGCGAGGAGCCGCTGGTGCTCACCTCCATGCCCAACCTGGCGGACACCAGGTTCATGGCGGACCTGCTCCGGAACCTCGGCGTCGAGGTGGAGTGGCCCAAGGGCGAGGCGCTGTGCCGGATGCACGCGGCCAATATCTCCTCGACCATCGCGCCGTACGATCTTGTCCGGAAGATGCGGGCGACGTTCAACGTGCTCGGCCCGCTGCTCGCCCGTGTTGGCCACGCCACCGTCTCGCTGCCCGGCGGCTGCGCCATCGGAGCCCGACCGGTAGACCTGCACCTCAAGGCCTTCGAGGCCATGGGCGCGGATATCGTTATTGAACAGGGCTATGTGAAAGCCGCTGCCCTGCGCGGCCTCAAAGGCGCGCACATCAATTTCCCGTTCGTTTCGGTCGGCGCGACTGAGCACGCCATGCTAGCCGCCGTGCTGGCTGATGGCGAGACGATCCTCGAGAACGCTGCCTGCGAGCCAGAGATCGGCGACCTCGCCATTTGTCTCAACGCCTGCGGCGCAAAGGTTTCGGGCTATGGCACGCCGACGATCTATATCCAGGGCGTGGCCCGGCTGACGGGCGCCCGTCACCCGGTCATCGCAGACAGGATCGAGGCCGGCACGTTCGCTATCGCGGCGGCGGCCACCGG
>JAVBYB010000354.1 GCA_030824255.1 bacterium | reverse complement strand
ATGAGCGGCGGCATACGGGCCAGACGCTGCTCTAGGTCTCGTTTCAAGGTCAGGGCAATTTAACTGAAACTTGCGGGATCACGGTGACGTCGCGTTGGGGCGATAGCGAGACACTCGCAGGCAATGAGTCCTGTCCGCGCCATAGCCCTTTCGGGCATCAATACCGCCACGCGACGTCTTGAGACGTCCGCGAGCAATATTGCGAACTATCGATCCAACGGCGCGCTGGCCGAGGGCGGAGAGCCGGCCGTCTATGCGCCGCTGGAAGTACAGCTGGCAGCGCAGGCGAGCGGCGGCGTATCTGCCAGCATTGCACCATCCGCGCGGGCGGCCCTGCTGGCGTACGACCCGCAGGCGTCGTTTGCCGATGCGCGCGGATATGTGGCGGCGCCGGATGTCGATCTGGTGCGCGAGACGATGGAACTGGCGATGGCGAGCTATGAGCTGGCCGCAAACCTCGCAGTGATCCGCACGGCGGACGACATGACCAGGGCCGTGCTGGACGCCTGGATCTAGTCTTCTGGCGGATCCTCGGGCTTCGGCAGATTCTCGATCTTCATGCCGCGCTTCTTCAGCGCGTCGCGCAATAGAAATTCGATTTCGGCGTTGACGGAGCGCAGCTCCTGCGCGGCAAGGCGCTCGATCGCGGCGTGGAGCGCCGGATCGAGCCTGAGTGGAAATGCTTTCTTGCCGGGCGACGGCATGGGCTCGCCTGTCTTGCTGGGCCTAGTAGAGAGAGCCGGCGTTGACGACGGGCTGGGCCTCGCGGTCAGCGCAGAGCACGACCAGGAGGTTGGACACCATCGCAGCCTTGCGCTCGTCATCCAGCGTGACGATGTCGCGCTCGGAGAGTTGCTGCAGGGCGCTTTCGACCATCGAGACCGCACCATGCACGATCTTCGCGCGAGCTTCGAGCACGGCTTCGGCCTGCTGACGGCGAAGCATCGAGGATGCGATCTCCGGTGCGTAGGCAAGGTGCGAGATGCGCGCCTCATCAATGGTGACGCCCGCAACATCGACACGCTCGTTCAACCTTGCCTGCAGCATCTCGCCAACCTTCACGCCATCGGCGCGCAGTGTGGGCTCGTCGCCCTCGCCGTGGTCATAGGCAAAGTGGGAGGTGATCTCGCGCAGCGAGGTTTCGACCTGGATGTTGACGAAGGTGTCGTAGTCGTCGACGTCGAACAGCGCCTGCGCCGTGTCGACCACACGCCAGACGATGACGGCGGCGATCTCGATCGGGTTGCCCTTCTTGTCGTTCACCTTGAGGGTTTCTGAGGTCACGTTGCGCACGCGCAGCGAGATCTTCTTGCGCGAATACCAGGGGATGACCCAACGCAGGCCGGGCCGCTTGTCCGTGCCCTTGTAGTTGCCGAACAGCGTGATCGCCGCGCTCTCGTTCTGCTGCAGCGAATAGAGACCCGAGAGAATCAGGATCGAGGCGAGCAACACCACCGCCGCGCCGATGATGCAGGCGGCGACCAGCATGCCATCACCACCGGATTCCGCGGTCATGATGCCCTGGAAGCCCAACCAGGCCGACAGGAAGAAGCCGGCGATGGCCAGGATCAGCAGGAAGCCGCCGGCCATTGTCGAGGTCGACTTCTCTTGTGTCTTCTTGTGGCTGGTAGGCATGCGTCCCTCCAAAGGAATATCGAAGTGATATCACTTTGATATTGACGACGGCCATTGTCAAGGACATGTTTGGGCGGAAATCGAAGGAGAGCCACATGATCATGATGCGCCGCAGTCCATGGATGATCGCCGTGATCGGCATCACGCTCTGCTTCGGAGTTGGACTTCTGATCGGCCAGTACATCTTCGCCGCCTGAACTTCACCGACTGAGCTTTGTCCCCGGGGGACTAACCCATGACCATGCCGATGATCGTTCTGCTTCTCGCGGCGGCCGCAGCAACTCTGATGGTGTTGCTGATCGTGGTGGCCGTGGCGCAGAGCCTCAACAAGACGGGCACGCCGACGCCAGCTGAAACCGCGGCCGCCGCGGCCGCGTCAGTCGTCGCCGCTGTCGCAGCCCATACTGGCAAAACGGACAGCGTGTCCGCTCAGGTCCCTGCGCACAAGCATGGCAGGTCGCCGAAATCCGCCAGGGCCTTTGTCTCCACCGCCCCTGCCAACCGGGCCGCTGCCCACAAGCGTCACACGACCAAGGGCGCGGCAAAGGAAGCGGCCATCGCCGCGCAGGATACACAGAAGCAAGGCAAGGACGCTTTCGCAGGCTTTGCCCTGATTGGCGGCGCAATCGCCGTCATCGGCGGCGTGGTGAGCTTTGTTGCCGATTTCAACGATGGCGACATTGCCCCCGAGATCAAGGAACTCACCGCCGGCGCCCTGCACGGCACGCTGGTGAACGCACGCAACAGCGATCCCGTCGTTCTCATCGTGCCCGGCTCCGGCCCGACCGATCGCGACGGCAATAATCCGATGGGCGTGAACGCCAACACCTATCGCATACTCGCCGACGAACTGATCGAGGAGCGCATCGCCACAGTGCGCATCGACAAGCGCGGCATGTTCGCAAGCCGCGACGCAGGCGATGCCAACGCGGTATCGCCCGATATCTACGCAGCCGACATCCACGCCTGGATCGATGCCATCAAGGTGGAGCGCGGAGAAGGCTCGGGGTGCATCTTCCTGATGGGCCATTCCGAAGGCGCGCTGATGGCCTCGCGCGCAGCAGCCGGTCGCGACGATGTCTGCGGACTTATTCTGGTCGCCGCCATGGGTCGGCCGATGGGACATGTCATCCGCGAACAGCTTGCCGCGAACCCCGCCAACGCGCCAATCATGGACGAGGCCCTCGCCGCGCTCGCCGAGATCGAGGCTGGCCGCCATGTGGACGTGACCAGCATGACGCCCGCACTCGTGCCGCTGTTTGCGCCTGCGGTGCAGGACTACCTGATCTCCGTTATAAATATCGACCCCGTCGAGGTCCTGCGCGCTGCAGACAAGGAGGCGCTGGTCATCCAGGGCGATCGCGACATGCAGGTGTCGGTTGCGGACGCCCGTCTGCTGGATGCGGTTCGGAACACCGACCTGCGTATCATCGAGGGGATGAACCACGTGCTCAAGTCAGCGCCCGAGGATCGTAGCGGGAACCTTGCCACCTATGGCGAGCCTGACCTGCCGCTGGCAGACGATCTGGTCCGCCGAATCCGCCGCTTCGTGAAGGACAACGACTGATGGCTCGCTCGAGCTCGCGCGCGGCGAAGACTTATCGCTCGAAGGTCGATCTCTGGCTTGTCGCCATCATCGGCGCTTCACTGGTCGCAGCCATCATTGGCGTCGCCATCGCGGGCCTGCAGGAAGGCCCGATGCGTTTCACACAGGGCTTTTTCGTGCTGCTCGGCGTGTTCGGCTTTCTGGTGTGGACCTTGATGACCACGCACTACACGCTCGAAGGCCGCGAACTGATCGTGCGCTCCGGCCCCTTCACCTGGCGCATCGGCATCGACGACATCACGAGCATCGAAAAGCCGGGCGTCTGGCTGCAATCAGGCTCAAGCCCCGCCCTGTCGATGGACCGGCTTGTGGTAAGCTATGGCAACAACAAGCGCGTGATGATCTCGCCGGCCGAGAAAGAAAAATTCCTGGCGGACCTCAGGGCCCGCCAGAAATCTGCCTAGTCGTTCTGGCCTAATACTTCCGATAGGCGCCTTGGATCAGTGAATAGCCGACACTGGGCTTGCTCCAGTCGCAAACGCCGCCCGGGAAGATCTTTCTGAGACGCGTCTGCTGCGCCTTCGAGAACGTCGCGTCGTAGTCAGCCACGTTTACCGGCTTGAGCTCGCACTTCATGACGTCGTTGGCGACAGGCGCGCCGGCGATGAGACGCGGCTCAAGATGGATAGGGTAAGTCTTGTTCCAGGATGTTGAGGCATCCCAGCTTGCAACCTCGTTCACGCGCTTGCCGTCAGGCGTCCAGTAAGCGTCGACTGCATCCGCAGGCTTGTGCTTCACCACCTTGGCAGGCGTAAGAGCGGCCGTATCAGCAGCCATGGCGTCAAGCCACTTCGTCATCGTGTCGAGCGCGATGGGCGCCAAGTCGACCGTTGCGGGCTTGCCCTGACCGGGCGCACGGTCGGCGACCCAGATCACCTGGTTGGCCGAGGAGCCCGTCGCCTTTTCCAGGCGCGCGCGAATGGTGAGATCGCGATGCCGGTCATGGATGTCACCGGGCGTCGTGGTGTCGGTATAGCCGCGATAGTTGAGCATCGGCACGAGATCGAGATTCCTGAAGGTGTTGAACGTGCCGGAGGCGTAGATGGCCGTGATAGCTTCCGTGTCGCCCACAGTGCGCTTCGACGAGAAGCCACCGTCAATGTCGTTGCCGCCGATCTTCTCGTTGAGCGTGAGGAATTCCTCGACCGAGATCACGCCATCATTGAGCGACTTTAGACCGTACTGGATACCGATGTTGTCGATGGGGCGAAGGGCAAAGCCCGTCTTCGGGTCGCGGCCATAGATGTTGACACGCATTTCCTGCGTCGTGCAGCGGACCCCCTTGGGATTTTTCTTTGGATCGTAGATCAGCGACTTGTCGGAGATCGCGCAGCCATCCGCGAACCCGGCCTGGATGGTGCGCACGAAGGAGCGTTCCCACGAGCCGCACGTGCCGGGGCTGTAGCCCGCCACGGCGGTTTTCTTGTCGTCGCTCCACGACTTGCCAGCGGACGAGCGCCAGAAATTCTGCAGCAGGCCGCAGTCGGCGGTCTGCATCGAGCTGTCGGGGAAGCTGAGCGAGGGTTGCAGGCCATCGAGCAGGCCCGGATACATCTGCGTGATCGTCATCTGCTGGATGGCGCCGCCGGAGCCGCCGGTGCCGACTGTCCATTTCGGGACGCCGTAGGTCTCGACGAAATGCTCCTTGAGCATCATCAGCGTTTCGCCCTGCAGCACCTGATTGCAGTGCTGCTGGTTCACCAGCTCGGTTGAGTTCATGTAGGCGAAGCCGCGCGACAGGTAGAGATCGGACAGGATCGACTGCGCAGTATTGGCGCCCTGGTTGTATTGCGTGCCGCAGCCGCCGCCGAAGGTGACGGCGAGACGCTTGTTCCAGCCCTCCCCCGCAACGCCGTTGGTCGCCGGATCATCGAGAACCGCGAGGCGATAGATCGACCGGTTGATGACGCCGCTCTCGACGCGGACGATGTAAGGCACGGTGCGGCCATCAATCGTGGTCGTGGTTGCCAGATCGGCGGGACGCGCGGCTTTCGGATCTGCCAGCGCCTTGAACTGCGTGGCGGCCATGCCCGTGCCAATCGCGG
>JAVBYB010000157.1 GCA_030824255.1 bacterium | reverse complement strand
CTGCGCGAACTCGAACAGATCGTTCACAGGCTGGAAGCCGGCGATGTTCCGCTGGAAGATTCGATCCGTATTTATGAGCGCGGCGCGGCGCTGAAGGCCCATTGCGAGAAGCGGCTGAAAGAAGCCGAACTCAAGGTCGAGAAGATCGTGCTGGGCGCCGATGGTCCGAAAGGGCTCGAGAAGGCCGATGACCTCTAACGTCGATCCCGCATTCGAACAGCGCCTCAACGAGGTCGCCGACAAGATCACGGTGGCGCTTGACCAACTGATCCCGCCGGCCAATGGGCCAGAGGCGCAGCTGATGCGCGCGATGCGTCATGGCGCTCTGGGCAAGGGCAAGCGCCTGCGCCCGTTCATCACCATTGAAGTTGGCCGCATGTTCGGCGCGCAGGAAAAAGCCCTGCTGCGCGGCGCGGCCGCGGTCGAATGCCTTCATGCCTATTCGCTGATCCATGACGACCTGCCGTGCATGGACGATGACGACTATCGCCGGGGCCAACCCACGGTTCACAAGGTGTTCGACGAAGCGACAGCCGTTCTCGCGGGCGATGCGCTGCAGGCGCTGGCGTTCGAGATCATGGTGTCGTCCGAAACGCACCGCGACGCATCGATGCGTTGCAAGCTGGTGGAGAAGCTGGCGCTGGCGGCTGGCGCGCGCGGCATGGTCGGCGGTCAGATGATCGACATGTATCCCGCGCCGGATGGAGAGGAGCCTCTCCAGATCCTCACGCGAATGCAGCGCCTCAAGACCGGGGCGCTGATTACCCTCTCTGGCGAGGTCGGCGCGCTGCTCGGCGGGGCGACCGAGGCGGAGCGCCAGGCCATTGTCGGCTACACAACCGACCTGGGCCTTGCCTTCCAGATTGTCGACGATCTGCTCGACGTGGAGGGCGATCCGGACATTCTGGGCAAGGCGACGGCCAAGGATGCCGACGCCGGGAAGAAGAATTTCGTATCAATTCTGGGGGTTGAGGGCGCTCACGGCCAGGTGCGCCATCTCGCCGCACAGGCAAAGGGCCATCTGGCGTCTTTTGGCACGCGGGCGAACTCTCTCCTTCATACGGTCGACTTTGTGCTCAACCGCCGCCACTAATCAGGCGGATCATCGGTCGATCAGAAGCAACTGGGGCACAGATCCTGGCATGAACACGCCCACACCTCTGCTGGACCAGATTTCCAGCCCGGCCGACCTCAAGGGGCGGACCAAGGCTGAACTGCGCCAGATCGCGGATGAGCTGCGGGCCGAAACGATCAATGCCGTGTCGGTCACCGGCGGGCATCTCGGCGCGGGCCTTGGCGTCGTCGAGCTGACGGTCGCCATCCACGCCGTGTTCGACACGCCGAAGGACAAGCTGGTCTGGGATGTCGGCCACCAGGCCTATCCCCACAAGATCCTCACCGGACGGCGTGACCGCATCCGCACGCTGCGCCAGGGCGGCGGTCTCTCCGGCTTCACCAAGCGCGAAGAAAGCGAATACGACCCGTTCGGCGCCGCGCACGCGGGAACGTCTGTTTCGGCGGCGGCCGGCTTTGCCATCGCCCGCGAATTGCAGGGCACGGACAACCGCGCGATCGCCGTGGTCGGCGACGGCGCCATGAGCGCCGGCATGATCTACGAGGCGATGAACAATGCCGGCGCAATGCATGCGCCCCTTATCGTCATTCTGAATGACAACGACATGTCGATCGCCCCGCCCGTCGGCGCGATGAGCCATTACCTGTCGCGCACCGTGTCCTCGAAGGGCTATCGCCAGGTGCGCAACCTCGCCAAGCGCGTGGTGCGCAAGATCGGCATTGAAGGCCTGGTGAAGAAGGCGGAACATTCGATCCGCTCCTTCAACATGGGCGGCGACCTGTTCGACGCGCTGGGCTTCTACTATGTCGGCCCGATCGACGGGCATGACATGGACGCGCTGGTCGATGTGCTGGAAAACGTCCGCGACTATGATGGCCCCGTTCTGGTCCATGTCGTCACGCAGAAGGGCAAGGGCTATGTCCCCGCCGAAAGCGCCGACGACAAGTATCACGGCGTCTCGAAGTTCAACGTCATCACGGGCGAACAGGCCAAGGCGAAAGCCGGTCCGCCGTCCTACACGAAGGTCTTCGCGCAGGAGCTTTGCCGCGCCGCCGAACGCGATCCGAAAGTCGTCGGCATCACCGCCGCCATGCCGTCCGGCACCGGTCTTGACCTGTTCGGCGAGAAATTCCCCGATCGCTGCTTCGATGTCGGCATTGCCGAACAGCACGCCGTTACTTTCGCCGCCGGCCTTGCCGCTGATGGCATGAAGCCGTTCGCCGCGATTTACTCCACCTTCCTTCAGCGCGGCTATGACAGCGTCGTCCACGACGTCGCCATCCAGAAGCTGCCCGTCCGCTTCGCGCTCGATCGCGCAGGCCTTGTCGGCGCCGATGGTCCGACGCACGCCGGCTCGTTCGATATCGGTTATCTCGGCGCGCTGCCGGGCATGGTGCTGATGGCTGCCGCCGACGAAGTCGAGCTGCAGCTGATGGTCGCCACCGCCCATTCGATCGACGATCGCCCGTCAGCCTTCCGTTATCCGCGCGGCGAGGGCATCGGCCTCAAATTGCTGGACGATCCGCAACCGCTCCAGATCGGCAAGGGCCGGGTGATGAAGCAGGGCGCGTCCATCGCGATCCTGTCCTACGGCACGCGCCTGCAGGAATGCCTGCGCGCGGCCGAAATGCTGGAAAAGCAGGGGCTCTCCACCACCGTGGCCGACGCCCGCTTCGCCAAGCCGCTCGACGAGGATCTGGTCGCCCAGCTCGCCAAGAACCACGAAGTCCTCATCACCATCGAGGAAGGTTCGCGCGGCGGCTTCGGCGCCTTCGTGCTCCATTCGCTGGCCGAGCGCGGCCTGCTGGATCGTGGCCTGCGTATCCGCACGCTCACCCTGCCTGACATCTTCCAGGACCAGGACACGCCCGAGCGCATGTACGAGCAAGCCGGCCTCGACGCCCGCTCAATCGCCGCCAGCGCCATCAAGGCGCTGGGCCGCGGCGACGAACGCGCGCTGAAGCTGATCGCGGGTTGAGGCTAGGGCTGTTGGCCCGGCGCGCCGGCGGCTTCGCTGATCACAGCCTCTACCTGACGGCGCACATCCGGCCCCGCGAGGTATTCGCCGATGTCTTCCAGCATCGGGTTGCCGGGTGAAAACTCCACGACATAAGCGACCACATCGACCGTCGCGCGGGGGTCGTAAGACTTCACGCCCGGCACCGGCATCCACGCTGATTGCAGCGCGGTGAGCGCCGCGCCCTTGTAGTCTGCGTCGCGCGCGCCCGGCAGGCGAATGCCTCCGACCGCGAATTTCGTGGCAAGTTCCGGGACGCCCGCATCCGGCCCCTCCGCTTTCACCACTGTGCGCGTGGCGGCCAAACCGTAGTTCACGATCAGGGCGAGGTCGCGCATCGGTGCGGCGCCAATCGACTGAAAGCGATTGATGTAAAGCCGATCAAGCTTCAGGCGAAAATACGGAGGCGATATGGCCGGGTTCCAGAATGCCGGCGCGCCGGAATCCGTCTCATCGCCGCCAACGGAGACAAGGGCGCCGCCGCCAATATCGCCAGACGTTTCGATGTACGCGACGGCGAAGAGGTCGGGCGTCCGTGTGAGGTTGAGGCGCGTCCACGTCTGCTTCAGGTCTGGCGCCGCGGTTTCGATGAAAGGCTGAGCCTCGGGCCCGTAGCCGTTTCGCACGATATACATGCAGCGCATGGCCGGATTGATCGTTACGTCGCCGCTGCTGGGGCTGGTGTAGAACAGGCCGCCATTGCCGCCGACCGAGCGGGTGATGTCTTCCTGCCCAGCGCGCTTCAGGTAGTTGCCAAAGGATTCGAACGCGATGCCGCCGATATTGGTCAGCATATCGAGGCCAAGCCCCGGCAGGCCGGAATAGCCTTCAAGGCCGCCGGAAGGCTCGTTGCGATCCGGCATTTCCGGCTCGGGGTAAGCCTGCGGACATTTGTCATCGAGCAGGACACGCAGATCGCCGGCCTCGCCGCCGATGAAGCCATCCGCCCGCGACGCAGGCGGCGCGCTGACGCATCCTGTTAGTGCGAGCAGGCAGCCGAGGCCTATTGCGCGTTTCATCCCCGTCATCCCCTGTCGTCCAGGAATGACTCTTCAGGCGACGAATGATTTGCGCAAGATCAAACAGCGAAGATCAGCGGACCTGCGCCCGTTTCATCCCTCACGCGAATTCGCGAAAGCTCGACAGGAACGCCTCGACGTGAACGTTGATGCCCGCCACTTCCGAAAGCGGCTTGGGGTTGTCCGAGCAGACCCGCGCGGAAAGATCGACGAGCCATTGGCGTTGTGCCGGATGCAAGGCGTGGGCGCCGACATAACCCATGGACCATTGCGGGAAGCCGCGCTCCGCGACGCTCTTGGATTCCAGCAGGATGACGCCGCCATGGCGCGTATCCCGCGATATGGTGGCAAAGGTGCGCTCGACTGATGCAGCCTCTCCCTCAAGCACCTGGAAGAAGCAGCTATCGTGAAACAACAACATGCCGGTCAGGCCGCGCGCCGTGTTGTTCGTGCGCGACCGGGCAAGGATCTGGTCAAGATCGGCCTGGCCGAAGTCGTGCGTCGCCGAGCTGATGTAGATCAGGCGGCGAAGCTGCGCCGCGGATGGGGGTGTCATGTGCCGTCTCCTGGAACGGCGACGTCTAGCAGCAGAATATGAAAGTCTCCCTAGGGAACTCCCTTCAAGCCGCAGGGTAATTCTGCAGCCGCTTCACCAGCTCCTGACGTACCTTCCACGGCTTGAAGCTCGCGTGCAGGCGCGAGAGCCAGTGACTGTTCACTGCCATGTAGGGCTGGCCCAGCTCGCGCGAAGAAGGAAGAATTTTTCGGGAGAGCACGTCGATCACGTGCGCGATCTCCTCCGGCGAGGCAAACACCAGTGACCGGCCCCGATGATCGACAAACCAGACCGGATAACCCTTGCCATGCACTGGACGCGGGCGGGGCGGATCGAACACCGTCGATCTGTAGTAGCCGCCATCGACGCCGCGATGCACCCACGGGGTGATCGGGGTGCGGACCGGACTGTCACGGTACTCGATGCGTATCTGCATGCCGGGAATGCATCGCCAGCATGAGGCTGTCCGTCAAGCAGACCAAGGAATCCCTTATCGGGTTTTGCTCACCTGTCCGGTGACCACGCTCACGTAGCCGGAATGGCGGCGCGGGCGTGCAAGGCATCCTCGACATCGGCCTGCGGCACATCCGGATCTGTGGCGATGGCGGGCGACCTGGGAGGTTCGGCAGGCGTCTTGGCCGTCTC
>JAVBYB010000358.1 GCA_030824255.1 bacterium | reverse complement strand
AGACAGTGGCGATCCCAACGCGCCCGCCTATGAGCCCACGCAATGGTATTCGCTCGACGCCAACGGCATCGTCACGGTGAACATCATCCGTGCGGAGATGGGCCAGCACGTTGGCACGTCTCTCGCCCGCATCGTGGCCGAAGAGCTGGAAGCGCCGTGGGAAAATGTGCGCATCAACCACGTCGACTCGGATCCGAAGTGGGGCCTGATGGTGACGGGCGGCTCATGGTCCGTCTGGCAGACCTATCCCCTCTACAGCCAGGCCGGCGCTGCCGGCCGCGCCGCCCTGATCGAGGCGGGCGCAACAGCGCTCGGCGTCGACGCTGCAACATGCTCCGCCGTGAATGGCGAGATCGTCTCGGGCGACAAGAAGATTTCCTACAAGGACATCGTCCGCAAGGGCGGCCTTGCGAAGACCTACACGCCCGAAGAGCTCGGCGCCCTCACGCCAAAGCCCGTCGACCAGCGCAAGCTGATCGGCAAGCCGGTGACCTCGCTCGACATCGTCGCGAAGACCAATGGCACGGCGCAGTATGGCATCGACGCCAAGGTGGAAGGGATGGTCTATGGCTTCCCCATCATCCCGCCGACGCGCAATGGCGGCCAGGTGAACTATGTGATGGATGAGCCCGCCAAGGCCATCAAAGGCTATATCCAGACAGTCGTTCTGAAAGACCCGTCAAACACCGTGCCCGGCTGGGCCGTGGTGATCGCAGACAGCTGGTGGGCCGCAAAGAAGGCTGCAGAAGCGGTGGTGCTGGAATACCAGCCGACAGACACGATGACCGTGTCCGAAAAGCAGATCCAGGATCACGGACGCAAGCTGATCAACGATGCCAGCAAGGGCTCCGTTCTGCCGACCGGCAACACGGACACCGCACCGATCTTCCGCGCCGCAGGTTCGACCATCGAGGCGGAATACACCACCTCCACCGCCCTGCACTTCCCGATGGAGCCCGTGAACGCGCTGGCGCTGCAGAAGGACGGCAAGTGGGAAATCCACACCGGCAATCAGTGGCAGAGCCTTGTGCTGCCCTGGCTGGCGGCGGCGCTTGAAGTGCCCGAGACCGACATCGTGATGAAGACCTACATGCTTGGCGGCGGCTTCGGCCGCAGGCTCAATGGCGACTATGCCGTCGGCGCGGCGCTGGCGGCGAAAGCCGTCGGCAAGCCGGTGAAGATGGTGCTCTCGCGCGAGAACGACTCGAAGTTCGACAGCGTGCGCTCGCCCTCCGTTCAGAAGATGCGCATGGCCTTCGACAAGGACAACAATGTCGTCGGCATGGAACAGCATGTCGCCTGCGGTTGGCCGACAGAAGTGATGGCGCCTTTCTTCATGCCGAAGGGCGAGAAGGACGTGCCCTTCGACCCGTTCGCGATCAGCGGCGCCAATCACTGGTATTCGGTGGGCGCGCACAAGGTGCGGGCGATTTCAAACGACCTCGCGAGCAAGACTTTCCGTCCGGGCTGGCTGCGGTCTGTCGGGCCGGGCTTCACCAACTGGGCGCTGGAAAGCTTCATGGATGAAGCCGCCCACAAGGCGAAGGTCGATCCGGTGCAGTTCCGCATCAACCTACTGAAGACTGAAGGCGCAAATGCGGGTACGGCCCCCAACTCAGTCGGCGGCGCCTCGCGGCAAGCAAATGTCGTGAAGCTTGCCGCCGAGAAGGCCGGCTGGGGTCAGCCGCTTCCCGCGGACACGGGCCTTGGCCTTGCCACCTCGTTCGGACAGGAACGCGACATGCCAACCTGGGTCGCATGCGTTGCGCGCGTGAAGGTGGATCGTGGCACGGGCGCGGTGAAGGTCGAGAAGCTGACGCTTGTGGCGGACGCTGGCACGATCGTCGATCCGGATGGGGCGCTGGCGCAGATGCAGGGGGCGTCCCTGTGGGGCCTCTCGCTGGCGTTGCACGAAGGCACGGAGTTCGAGAACGGCAATGTGAAAGCGCAGAATCTCGGCGCCTACACCCCTCTGCGCCTCAGCGACACGCCGGAACTCGACATCACCTTTGTCGACAGCGGCGAGGTCCCCGTGGGTCTTGGCGAACCGGCGACGACCATTGTCGGCCCCGCCATCGGCAACGCCATCTTCAATGCCTGCGGCGCGCGCCTGCGCCACATACCGATCACGGCTGCGGCCGTGAAGGCGGCGATGACCTGATACGCGCCCATCCCTCCGAGGGCGCCTGATCGCATCCTGCCGATCGCGGCCCTGGTGAGCACGACGTATCGTGACCACCGGGGCCCCGTTCGTTCACACCGTTGATCGGGAAGCGCATTCCACTGGCGGAAAAGCGGGGCTAGCCTGTCTCAACGTCAAAAGAAGACGTGGAGGAAACATGACCGCCGGCCTGATGCAGACGCCTTCGCTGCAGATCATCGACATCCTGAAGTTTGCAGCGACAGCGCATGCACGCCGGGAAATCGTCTCGCGCCTCGTGGATGAGCCGGTCTGGCGCTACACCTATGCGGCGTCGTGGCGGCGCACGGCGCAGCTTGCGCACGCGCTGACGCGCCTGGGCGTGCGCCATGGCGACCGCGTCACCAGCCTTGCGTGGAATACGCACCGGCATTTCGAGCTGTTCTATGCCGTGCCCGGCCTCGGCGCCGTTTTGCATACGGCGAACCCGCGCCTGTTCGACGAGCAGATCGTCTACACGATCAACCACGCGGACAGCTCCGTCCTGTTGTTCGATCGCAACTTCCTCGCCGTGGTGGAGCGCATTGCGCCGCAACTTACCTCGGTGAAGACATTCATCATGATGTCGGATGAGACACGCACGATCCCGGGTGCGGTGGGCGCTCTCAGCTATGAGGCATTGCTGAAGCCGGAAAGCGAGACATTCGCCTGGCTGCGGGTGGACGAGAATCTTGGCGCGTTCCTCTGCTATACATCGGGCACCACGGGCGATCCCAAGGGCGTTCTCTATTCCCATCGCGCGGTGGTGTTGCACGCGATGGCGTCTGGCCTTGCTGGCGCATTCGGTTTCGATGCGTTCGACGTGGTTATGCCGTGCTCCTCGCTCTATCACGCCACCGCCTGGGGCCTGCCGTTCGGCGCGCCGGTCAATGGCTGCAAACTGGTCATGCCGTGCGACAGGATGGATGGCGCGAGCCTGCAGGAGCTGATCGTCAATGAAGGCGTGACGTTCTCGGGCGGCGTGCCGACGATCTGGACGATGTATCTCGCACATCTGGAAAAGACGGGTGAGACGCCGGGCAAGCTGCAAAGGCTGGTGATTGGCGGCTCGGCCGTGCCGCGCGCGATGGCGGAAAGCTTCAAGAAGAAATACGGCGTCCGCGTGCTGCAGATATGGGGCATGACGGAAACCTGTCCGCTGGGCGTCGTCGCGACGCCGACGCCGGAGCTGGCGGAAGCCGGCGAAGAGGCGATGGATGAAGCAATCTGGACGCGGCAGGGCCGGCTGCAGTTCGGGATCGAGCTGAAGATCATCGACGACGATGGACAGGACCTGCCATGGGATGGCGACAGCTCGGGCGCGCTGCTAGTGCGCGGGCCGTGGACAGTGAAGCGTTATTTCAAGCAGGATGCCGACGCCACGAATGAAGACGGCTGGTTCGATACGGGCGACATCGCCACCATCGACGCCGCAGGCTTCATGCGCATCACCGACCGCAAGAAGGATGTCATCAAGTCCGGCGGGGAATGGATTTCTTCGATCGATCTAGAGAACGTGGCTGTCGGCTGTCCGGGCGTGAAGATCGCTGCCGTCGTCGGCGTGCCGCATCCAAAATGGGAAGAACGTCCCATCCTGGTGATCGAAAGCCATGACGGCGAAACACTGAGTGAAAGCGACGTCTACGCCTTCCTCGAACCGCGCATCGTGAAATGGTGGAAGCCCGACCGCGTGATCCTCGCTTCAGTGCCGCTCACCGCCACGGGCAAGATCGACAAGAAGGTCCTGCGCGGGCGGTATAAGGATGTGCTGGGCTAATTCAGCCGCCTCGGCTTCTCACCACCCAACGCCAACGCCACCGCCTTCCGCCCTACGGTCGGCAGCGCCGCGAGCGCGTCCTCGTGCGATAGCCATTCGCCTTCAACCCTCGCGGTCGCGTCGACGTCCGCGCGCCACACATCCAGCTTCAGCGCAAAGTGCGTGAACACATGGCGCACCTCGCCGACCTGCACCCACGCAATCCGGCGACCCGGCGCTCCCTCTAGTGGATCGCTCGCCTTCTCTTCCGTCCACGCGCTGGTCGGCGGCATCATCATGCCGCCGAGCAGGCCGCTCGCAGGGCGGCGCACAAGCAGAACCTCGCCATCGCGCACCAGCACGAAGGCAGATCCATGCCGCGTCGGCGTTGCCTTCTTCGCAGCCTTCACGGGGTAGCGTTCCTGCTCACCCTGCTGCCGGGCTTCGCAGAAATCCCAGACCGGGCAGATCGAGCAATTCGGATTGCGGGGCGTGCAGACCGTTGCGCCAAGGTCCATCAGCGCCTGCGCCAGATCGCCGGCGCGGCCATCCTTGGGCAGCGCGTCGGCCATGTCCTGCGCGTGGGTCGCGATCACCTGTTTTGCAGCTCGCCAGCCGGCCTCTGTCCCATCCGACCCGATCGCGTGGAGCCGCGAGACAACGCGCTCGATATTGCCGTCCACGGGGGCGATGCGCTCGTCGAAGGCGATCGAGGCAATGGCGGCCGATGTATAGGGCCCGATACCCGGCAGCAGTCTCAGCGCCGCCGCGTCCTGTGGAAAAGCGCCCTGCCCGGCCACCGCTTTTGCACAGGCATGGAGGTTCCGCGCGCGGCTGTAGTAGCCAAGCCCCGCCCACGCCGCCGACACATCTTCCCATGTCGCCGCCGCCAGCGTCTGGACCGTGGGCCAGCGCTTGCGGAAAGCATCGAAATAGGGCGTGGCGTGGGGAATTGTCGTCTGCTGCAGCATCACTTCCGACAGCCAGACGAGGTAGGGATCTGGCCTTGTTCCCTCGTCCCGCTGCTTCGGCCCCACGCGCCAGGGAAGCTCCCGCCCCTGCCGCCGGTACCAGCGATCCACAGCGGTGAGCATCTTCCTGAGGCTGTGAGCCGACATGAAATCCGGACGCTATCTGTCCTGCGCCATTCCGACGAAACCGGTTCGGTGGCAAGAAGGGGCATGGCCATCGACTGGGACGAGCGGGAAAAGGAGCGGGAGGCGGAACAGCGCCTGGCCTCCACGCATGCTGTTCCCGTCTATCGCACCGCCAAGCCGATGGGGGTCGCCCTGCAAAAGGCGCTCCGCCCCATCCTGAAAGAGGCCGGCCCCGCGCCCGAAACCCTGAAATCACGCTGGCCGGAAATCGTCGGTCTTAAATTGTCGCAAGTTACCGAGCCGGTCAGGGTCTCGCGAGGGAAAG
>JAVBYB010000141.1 GCA_030824255.1 bacterium | reverse complement strand
ATCCGGAACTACGCCCAACCGTAGAGCGCATCACGCGCCAGGGCATCGACGACTTTGCAGGCCTTATCCAGATCGGACGGGACAAAGGCGAAATACGAGCGGACGCACGCCCTCGGGCTGAAGCGTCGATCATACTTGCTTCCTTGCGTGGAGTTATCTTTCAGTGGCTGATCATTCCAGATCACGTTTCCCTGTTGCGTATGCGCGACTCCCTGGTGGCGAACGTCCGAAGCACGCTCAAGGCCTGACCGAGCCCGCAGCTCGCAGCCTGGAGTATTGGGCGGCCGTCCGTGGCGAGCGTCCGGCGTTGTTCGAAGGAACGGCGTCGCTCAGCTATCGTGACTGGAACGAGTACGCTGACATGCTGGCCGACGGCTTCGCCAGCCGTGGCCTTGGGCTCGACGATGTCATCGCCGTCCGCTGCCGCAACCGCATCGAATGGGCCGTCATCGCGATGGCATGCGCGAAGATCGAGGCGCGCCTCCTCTCGCTTGACCCTGACATGCCGCCCAGTCTCATGCGTGAACGCCTGATCGCCAGCCGCGCGTCCGCCATCATCATTGGCGACACTTCGCCCGCGCGCATCTCCGCTTCACTCGAAGGTCTAGACCTGCGCTTGCGTACCAGCATGGAGGGTGCGGCGCCGGGCTTCTTCAATTTCTGGGATCTCTTCCCGCCCGTGGCGCAGCCGCGCTTTGGCCGCATACAGCCTTCGATCCTTGCCTGGACGGCGGGCGAGCAGGCGCGCGTCGTGGGCCTGCCGCGCCGCCGCAACGCTCCGGCCGCTGTCTCCAAGCCGCCCGTCCCTGATGATGGCGTGTCGCTCATCACCGTGCCGTTGCATCGCACATGGGGCTCGACCCAATTCTGGAACGCGGTCGCCGCAGGCCGCGCTGTCGCGGTCATGCGCAGCTTCAATTCAGCTGACGCGCTGGAAACGATCAAGAAGCGTCGCGTGACGCATTGGGCTGCTCTGCCGGAGACGTTCGCTGACCTCCACCGCCTTGGCCTCAAAGCCATCCAGGCCGCGGACACATCCTCGCTGAAAGACCTCGTTGTCGGCGGCGCGCCTGTCCCGCTTATGCTCAAGGCTTGGCTGGCCGATACGTTCGGCCCGATCGTCAGCGAAGCATATGGCTCCACCGAAACCGGCGTCATCGCCACCTTGCCCGCTTCCAACTTCCGCGCCAAGCGCGGCAGCTCGGGCCGCCCGATCCGTGGCGCACTGGTTGAAATCCGCGACGCCAATGGACGCCGTTTGCCTGCGGGCGCCGAAGGCCAGGTCTGGGCCCGTACGCCGCGCACGCTCGAATGCGAGATTGGCGGGCTCCAGAACAAGCTGCGCGATCAGGACGGCTATGTCGCCACCGGCGATGCCGGCCGCGTCGACACGGACGGCTTTCTGTATCTCACCGGCCGCGCAGACAATTCCGGCGAACTGCGCCGCCTCGGCTAGCGACGACGCCCCCCGCCCCCAGCGCGGGGGTCCTTCCCTGTCGCCATGCTTTTCGCGATAACAAGGCTAGGTTCGCCAGGGTTCACGAGCGAACGGGTACAGGGAGGACTATCCGATGCAGTTTCGCGTCGTGGCTTTTGCCGCGCTGCTGCTTGCCGCGTGCTCGCAGAATGATCCCGTAGCCAAGGTTGCAGCGCCGCCCCCTGTGCAGCCGCAGGCAGAGGCCGCCCTGCAGAAAGATCCGTTGCTGTCCGCTGTCGGCATTGGCGTAAGCGACCTGGCGAAATCGACGGACTTCTATGTGAACGTGATGGGGATGGAGAAAATCCGCTCCTACAAGCTGAGCTACATGGACGAGGAAGTCCTCGGCTACCCGGACGCAGAGAGCTTCATCGTGCTGATGCATTGGACCGATGGTTCGCCACGCACTTACAAGGATCTCCCGATCAAGATCGTGACGCGTGTAAAGGACCCCGTCGCCCTTGCCGCGAAGATCAAGGCCGCTGGCTACGAAGTCACGCGCGAACCACAACCGAGCGAAGCCGTCGGCGGCGCTATTGTCGGTTTCGCAAAAGACCCTGACGGCTATACGCTGGAACTCCTGCCGTTGCGCCAGACCACGCCACCTGCAACTGCCCCGGCAACGCCGAATTGAGGTTCACATGCGCCTGTCAAAACCCCGCATCGCGCCACTGACGGATTCCGAGTTCACGCCGGAGCACATCGAACGGCTGCAGAAATCCCGACAGAAGGATGGCTCCATCCTCAACATCTTCCGTACGCTGGTCCGCGCGCCCGACGCCTTCCGCGCCTTTTCGTGGTGGAGCGGCTACATCATGTCACGCAACTCGCTCTCTCCGCGTGATCGCGAGATTGCGATCCTTCGGGTCGGCTGGCTCTGCAAGTCGGGCTATGAGTGGACTCAGCATCATCGCATCGGCCTGCAGTCGGGCCTCGACGCGCAGGAAATCGAGCGCATCAAGATCGGCGCCGGCGCGGATGGCTGGAGCGTCGCGGAGAAGGCGCTGCTGATCGCGGTCGATGATCTCAATCGCGATCATTTCGTCACCAACGTGGCGTGGAGCGAGCTGTCAAAGCACTACAGCGAGCGCCAGTGCATGGATCTGGTCTTCACCGTGGGCCAGTACACCCAGGTTTCGATGATCCTCAACACGTTCGGTATCCAGGTTGAGGATGGCCAGACCGTCGATCCGGATCTGAAGGCTCCGTGATGAAACGTCTGGCCGACAAGACCGCCATCATCGTCGGCGCCGGCCAGACGCAGGGCGAGACCATCGGCAATGGCCGCGCCATGGCCCTCCTGTTCGCCCGAGAAGGCGCACACGTCATGTGCGTTGATCGCGATCTTGGCAGCGCGGAGGAAACCGTCCGCATGATCGCTGATGAAGGCGGCGTCGCCTTCGCCTTCGAGGCCGATATCACGCAGACGCCACTCTGCGCTGCCATCGTCAGCGGGGCCATGGCTCGCATGGGCCGCATCGACATCCTGGTGAACAATGTCGGCACCGGCCGCGGCGACGCTCCGCCCCACGCCATCGAGGAAGATGCGTGGGACCGCATCATGGACATCAATCTCAAGTCGATGGCCATGACGATCCGCCATGTCCTGCCGGTGATGCGCCAGCAGAGGTCCGGCGCGATCCTCAACATCTCCTCGCTTGCCGCCATCGCGGGCCATCACATGGTCACCTACGAGGTGTCGAAGATGGCGGTAAATAGGCTCACCACCGTGGTCGCCGCAGGCAATGCGAAATACAATGTCCGCTGCAACGTCATCATGCCCGGCCTCATGGACACGCCGATGGCCATTACCGGCATCGCAGCCGCCAGCGGCAAGTCCGCCGAAACGCTGCGGGCAGAACGTAATGCCCGCGTCCCCATGGGCCGGATGGGCACAGCCTGGGATACCGCCCGCGCCGCCCTGTTCCTCTGTTCCGGTGAAGCCGCCTTCATCACCGGCGCGGTCCTGCCGGTGGACGGCGGAACCTCGGTTAACATTGGATAAGGCGCATACCAGAAGCTGATGACAGACTGACGATGGAACTCGCCTGATTTGTCGGCATTTTTGAATAAGTGTCACGCTTCGGCCTGCGGCGGCGTGTACACCCCGGTAGCAAGTATTTACTAAAGATTCTGGCCCAAGGATTGCTACGGGGGTGGGCACAACCTGACTGCGCGAAATGTTCAAGAAGACGAGCCCTGCCAGACCCGACCCACTTGCGGAACGCCTCCGCAAGATTGCGGACGTGCAGGCCGAAGACGTCAATTATTCCAGCGTTCAGCCCGGCGAAAAACGCTCGGAGCGGAAGCCCACTTTCAAAGCCGCCACCCTCACCTTCATCACGGGCGAGCGCGTGGACGTTGTGATGAAGAATGTCAGCGACACCGGCGCGCGCATCGAATTCATGCGTGACATGACCCTGCCTGACAGGGTTCTCGTTGCAGAACCAACCCTGCGCCTCAAGGTCTGGGCCTATGTCATCTGGCAGACGCGCGGCGCGGCAGGTCTCCAGTTTGTGAAGACCTAGCGCCGAGGTTGCGACCAAGCGCGTGATCGACGGCCCGGATTTGCGGGCGCATCCTTCCCCGCATGACCGCTGAAGAATCCATCGTCCCTCGCGATACGTGGCTAGCCGTTAGGCGCGGCCTGCGTCTGCGTTGCCCCGCCTGTGGCGAGGGTCGCCTGCTCTCGGGTTTCCTGCGCCCCGCCGCTGAGTGCAGTGGATGTGGCCTCGCCACGGGAGAGATACGCGCGGATGACGGCCCGGCCTGGGCCACCATCCTGATCCTCGGTCACCTGGTTTCGCCGGTGTTCTTCGTCTTCGCGACGCAGGACGCACAGACCAGCATGATAGCGTTCTTCGCGATCTCAGCCCTGGTGCTGGGTGTCACCGCGCTGGTGCTGCCCCGGATGAAGGGCCTGTTTGTCGCCCTGATCTGGGCATCCAACGCAGGCGAAGTGACCCCCGAATAGAGGCCACCTCGCCGCAATCTGGATTTCGGATCTTATTCGGCAGGCTGGTGAGGTTTGTCGTCGCCGCGACGCAGCAGCTCTTCGTCATCCGGCGTGCGCTGGGTCACGAACCGGCCGAATAACGGATTGAGGCGGCGTTCGATGCTGCTGACCAGCGAGTAGACGACCGGGGCCAGGATAAGCGACAGGATCGTCGACGAGATCAGGCCGCCGATGACGGCGATGGCCATGGGCTGACGGAAGCCTGCGCCTTCGCCAATGCCGAGGGCCGTGGGCAGCATGCCCGCAGACATCGCCACCGTGGTCATCACGATCGGACGCGCTCGCTCGCGGCAGGCCTCGAACAGGGCGTCATACACGCCCTTGCCACGTTGCTGCGCTTCGATTGCGAATTCGACCAGCAGGATCGCGTTCTTGGCCGAGATGCCCATCAGCAGCACGACGCCGATCATCACCGGCATGTCGATCTGCATGCCCATCAGCAAGAGCGCCAGGAAGCCACCCGAGAAGGACAGCGGCAGGCACATCAGGATGACGAACGGCTTGAACACCGATTTGAACAGCAGCACCATCACCGAGTAGATCAGCGCGATGCCGGCGAGCAGCGCGACGATGATGCCCGTGAACATCTGCATCATGGCCTGTTCGCTGCCGACGCGAGCGCGCTCGACGACGGCAGTGCCTTCGCGTTCCGCCTTCAGGATAGCGGCCATGGTGGGCGTCTTGTCGACGGCGTCTGTCGCCTGTCCTGAGCTGGTGCCCGGCGCGAAGTCGGCGTTCACCGATGCCTGGCGCTTGCGGTAGAGGCGGTTGATGGTGGCGGGGCCGGCTTCGTAGGTGATGTCGGCCACGGCGCCCAGCGTGGTGCTGCCGCCCTGGAGCGTCGGCACGCGCAATTGCGAGAGC
>JAVBYB010000359.1 GCA_030824255.1 bacterium | reverse complement strand
CGCCGCGTGCGACCAACCAGATCAAGATCTATGGTCCCGAGGGCTTCGAGGGGATGCGCAAGGCCGGCCGCATCGCCGCCGAATGCCTCGACATGCTGGTTCCCTTCGTGGTTCCGGGCGTGACCACGGGCAGGATCGATGATCTTGCGCGGGAATTCGCGCTGTCGAAGGGCGCGCTGCCGGCGTGCCTGTTCTACAAGGGCTATCGCCACACGGTCTGCACCTCGATCAACCACGTCGTGTGCCACGGCATTCCGGGACCGAAGGTGCTGAAGGAGGGCGACGTCGTGAACATCGACGTCACCGTGATCGTCGACGGCTGGCATGGCGATCACTCGCGCATGTACTCGGTCGGCGAAGTGAAACGGAAATCGATGCGCCTGATGGACGTCACCTATGAGTGCCTGATGAAGGGCCTCGAAGTTGTGAAGCCGGGTGCCCGCCTAGGCGATATCGGCGCGGCGATCCAGGAACATGCCGAGCGCCAGCGCTATTCGGTGGTCGAGGCGTTCTGCGGGCATGGCCTTGGCCGTGTGTTCCACGACTCGCCGAACATCCTGCACTTCGGCAAGCGCGGGCATGGCGAAGAGCTGCGCGCCGGAATGATGTTCACGGTCGAGCCGATGATCAATCTCGGCCGGTCTGATGTCGCGCTGCTGTCGGACGGGTGGACGGCCGTGACACGCGACCGGTCGCTGTCGGCCCAGTACGAACATTCGGTGGGCGTCACCGAGACAGGCGTGGAGATCTTCACGCTGTCGCCGGCGGGGCTGCATACGCCGCACACGTCTGGCGGCGGGGCCAGCTGACCTGATGGCTGACTGATCATGGGGGACGGGGGGAAGCCGAAAGCGGACAAGATCGACGGACCGGCCAAGCACTATCATGGCCATCGCGAGCGTATTCGCCAGCGCATCATGAAGAGCGATGGCGCCCATCTCGACGATTACGAGATTCTTGAAATCCTCCTGTGCGCCTTCATCCCCCGCGTGGACGTGCGCCCGATCGCGAAGACGATGGTGGACCGGTTCGGCACTGTGTCCGCTGCGCTGGCCGCCGCGCCTGAAAGGCTGATGGAGATCGACGGCATCGGCGAGGCGACCGCCGCCTATGTTCGGGCGACCAACCTGCTGATGCAGCGGGCGGCAGGCGATGCCGTCAAGGACAAGCCTGTGATCTCCAACTGGGCCGCGTTGCTCAACTATGTGAAGCTGAAGCTGCGGCACGAGAAATCCGAGCAGGCGCGCGTGATCTATCTCGACCGCAAGAACAAGCTGATCGCCGACGAGGTGGCGGGCAGGGGCACGGTGGATCATGCGCCCATCTACCCGCGCGAGATTGCGCGGCGCGCGCTGGAGCTGTCGGCGTCAGCGGTGATCCTTGTGCACAATCATCCAAGCGGCGACCCTACGCCGTCGCGCGCGGACATCGACCTGACGCGCGATATCGAGCGTGCACTCGCGCCGCTGGAGATCAGGCTGCACGACCACCTTGTGGTCGGCTCTTCCGAGACGGTCAGCATGAAGGCCAAGGGCCTGATCTGATCGTCTGAGCTGATCGACTGGACTGGTGTTCGCTGCGCTGCGGCAAACTTAGCGCCCTTCATGCCGCCATCGCGGCATACCTCTTCTTCGGGATTCAGCTTGTGGCGCGACGCCTGATCGGTAGGTTGAGCGCGGGCAAAGGCGGCAGAGGTCGTCACTGGTTTTCAAGTTTGCCGGTGCGCTCCCTGCGACCGGCGCAAGGGGAGGTTCAGTTTTGGCAATCGCGCCAGCAGCGCCGGCGAGTGCATCGCCGGCCGGGGGACAGAGTTTCGGAACGCCAGGGTATCGCGCCTATGTGCTGCTATCCCTGACGTTCGTCTACACGCTCAACTTCATCGACCGGAATTTGCTGGGTGTCGTCGCCCAGCCGATCATCGCGGAGTTCGGGCTCAGCGATACCGAGTATGGCTTTCTCAATGGCCCGCCCTTCGCGCTGTTCTATGCACTGATGGGCATTCCGATCGCGATGGCCGCCGACCGCTTCAACCGCGTGGCGATCATGGCGCTGTGTATCGCCGTTTGGTCATTGATGACGGCCCTGTGCGGCTTTGCTTCCAGTTTCGTCTTCCTGCTCATCGCGCGCGTCGGCGTGGCCATTGGCGAGGCCGGCGGCACACCTCCATCGAACTCGCTGATCGGCGACTACTTCAAACCGAAGAGCCGGGCCAATGCGCTGGGCATCTTTGCGACCGGCGTGACGTTGGGCGGCGCGCTTGCGTCGGGCTTTGGCGGCGTGATCGTCAGTCTGACAGACGAGACCGTGGTGAGTTTCTTCGCCATGTTCGGCGTGCCGGACCTGCATGTGCAGCTGGGCTGGGGCGAGAATTTTGGCTGGCGCTTCGCTTTCATCGCGCTGGGCTTGCCGGGCCTGATCGTGGCGTTGGTGCTGTTCCTGACGGTCAAGGAGCCGCCGCGAGGCTATTCCGACCCGCCGGGCGCACAGCGTGTGCAAAAGGCCAGCTTCGTGGACACGCTGAAGGAGCTCGGCTCCAAACCGACCTTCTGGACGATGGCGATCGGCGCGGCCCTGGTTGCGTTGGTGGGGTATGGCCTGTTCGGCTTCCAGGCACCCATGATGGATCGTCTTCACGGCATGCATCCGGGCACGTTCGCCTTGCAGTATGGCGTGCCTCTGGCGCTGGTATCCGCTGTGGGCACCTTCCTCGGCGGCTACCTGACGGAGCTGCTGACGCCGCGGTTTTCCAACGCGGTGGCGTGGATTCCGGCGGTGGGCCTCCTTGCCTCGATCCCGCTCTACATCGCTGGCTTCTACGCGGAGCCCGGCATGTTCCAGCTGATTATCTGGGGCGCAGGCGCCATGTTCCACTACGCCTATATCGGCGCGCAGTACACGATCGGACAGGGCGTGGTCTCGCAGCGTTCGCGCGCGACGGCGATCGCGATCCTGCTGTTCATCATCGCGTTGATCGGCAACGGCCTTGGTCCTCAGATTGTCGGTATCCTCTCTGACATGTTCATGAACATGCAGATTCAGGCGTCCGGCATGGGCGGTGAACTGACCAATGCGATTTGCCGTGCGCGCGATCTCTCCGCGCTGACGGCGGAGCAGCAGGCGGTTTGCGTCGGGGCATATGGCGAAGGCCTGCGCCAGTCGATGGCGGCGACGGTGCTGTTCTTCATCCCGGCGGCGGCGTTCTACCTGCTCGCTTCGCTGACCCTGAAGAAGGATCTGGTCGCCAAGCCGATCTGATCAGGCCGATCTGATAGCTGCGACCGACGGTTGTAGCGCGCGTTACGCGGCCGGCTTCGATGAGAGGCCGGCCGTTTGCGTTGCAGCATGACGGGCTTGTCAGTCCTGCCTGTTGGCATACCGCGATTTCAGGATGGACCGCAGCGATCAAACCCGTCAGCATTCGTGAAGATGATCGGCGTTGATCGAGGCGCTGGCGCAACCGGGAGACAACGCGATGGGCACGCACACGGGCGCCGCTGAAGACCAGGGGCACATTACCGGCTACGGGACCAAGCAGTACCGCAGCTATGTGCTGAACGCGCTGCTGTTCGTCTACATTCTCAACTTTCTCGATCGCGGCCTGCTGGGCATCGTCTCCGAACAGGTGATGGACGAACTGGCCATCACCGACGGACAGTTCGGCCTGCTGACGGGCATCGGCTTTGCGCTGTTCTACTCGGTCGTCGGTATTCCGTTGGCGCGCTACGCCGAATACGGCAACCGCGTCTGGATCATGACGATCTGCATCGGGCTGTGGTCTGCGGCGACGGCCTTGTCGGGCATGGTGGCGCCGGTCGAGTTCGGCGGCGTGGTGATCTCCGGCTTCGTGATGCTGCTGATCTGCCGGGTGCTGGTGGGTGTGGGCGAGGCAGGGTGTACGCCGCCGGCGAACTCCATTCTCGCGGACTACTATCCGCCCAAGCGGCGCTCGACGGCGCTGGGCTATTACGCGATGGGCGTGACGGCGGGCACGCTGTCGGCCAACCTGATCGGCGGGCCGGTGGCGGATGCCTATGGCTGGCGGACGGCGTTCATCGTGATCGGCCTTGCGGGCATCGTCGTTGCGGTGCTGTTCCGGCTGACGGTGAAGGAGCCGCCGCGCGGCTATTCCGATCCGCCGGGCGTCGTGCGGGCGAAGCGCGCCACGTTTGGCGAGGCGCTGCGGGAGCTGGGGTCCAAGAAATCCTTCTGGTTGATGGCGACGGGTGCGACGCTCGCGTCGTTCTGCGGTTATGGCATCACGACATTCCAGACATCGTTCCTGATGCGCACGCATGGCGTCTCGCTGACCGAGGCGACGCTGCAATTCAACGTGCCGTCCGCCTTCGCGGCATCGGTTGGCGTGCTGATGACCGGATGGATTGCCGAAAAGGTGGTGAAGAAGCGGCCGAATGCGATTGCGTGGTTGCCGGCCATCGGCCTGATCGCATGCGTGCCGTTCTACGTGGTCGGCTTCTCGTCCGACAACAAGTGGGTAGCGCTGGTCTGCATCTGCATCGGCGCAGGCATCAAGTATGGCTACCTTGCCTCGCAGTACACGATCGGGCAGGGCGTGGTCGGCGCCCGCACGCGCGCGACGGCGACAGCCATCCTGCTGTTCATCGTGAACCTGCTCGGCTATGGCGCAGGCCCGCCCTTCATCGGCTTTGTCTCGGACATCCTGTTCAACTCGCAGGCTGCGGCCGAAGGATTTGCCGACCTCGCCCGCGCGTCGTGCAAGGGCGCAGCGCTGCAGGCCTTGCCTGAGGCGACGCAGGCCTTCTGCCGTGCAGCCGAAGCCAAGGCGTTGCAGACATCCTTGGTGATCACGTCTGTGCTCTATGCGCTGCCGGCGATCTTCTTCCTCCTGTGCATCAAGACGCTGCAAAAGGATCTGGTGGCGAAGTAAGTCGCCGCTGGTTTGGGGACACCCCGTGACTGTTCCGCGCTTTGCGCGGAGGCGGGAAACGCACTAACGCTGCGTCCTCGACTTGGCCTCGGAGACTGCCATGACAGCCGATGCTCATGATCCTGGCGGCAAGGTGCGGCTGGCCTTGATGCCGGGGGTGAAGGGGGATGCGACCTTTAGCGCGGATGGCAGGTACCGGCAGCTGATGCGGCGGTGGCGGGGGGAGGGGTTTCCCAAGCGCTACATCATGTTCATCGGCATGAACCCGTCGACGGCGGATGCAAGCGTCAACGATCCGACCTGCGCGCGCGAATGGACGTTTGCGCAGCGCGAGGGGTTCGACGCCATGGTGAAGGCCAATGTCGGCGATTATCGCGCGACGGACCCGAAGATGCTGCTGGCGGAGGGTGTTGTCGCCGTCTCGCCTGACAACCTGCCGGCGATCCGCAAGGCGGCGGCCAGGGCCG
>JAVBYB010000486.1 GCA_030824255.1 bacterium | reverse complement strand
GCGTTCTCGGCGGACAGCACGCCGATCTTGTTTTCCTGCTCGATCTTCCAACGGTCGAACGTCAGGGTGAACGAACCGAACTCTTCCGGCAGGAAGCTGGATTCGATCACGCCGCCAAAGGACAGGCTTTCCGATTCTTCCGGCTTCAGGTCAGCGTTGCCGGCCGTGAGCACCTGAACCTGAGGGCGTTGCGAACAGGCGCCCCACGATGTGATGCGTCCGGCGCGGAGGTCAGCCTCGCACAGCACATCGTCAAGACGGGCCTGCGATGTCGGTCGAACGACGGGAGCAAGTTGCTGGATCGCCGGCGCGATGAAGCCCTGCTGCCAGGATGACCGCAGCCGGATACCGTCGATGATATCCCACGAGCCCGCGATCTTCGGCTTCGAAACGCTGCCGACATCGCTGTAGTTCTCATAGCGTCCGGCCAGCTGGACATCGACTGCGTGAACCAGCGGGATGCCCATTTCCGGAGAGACCACCGGGACCGCAAACTCCACGAAGGCGGAGTTCACCAACCGGTTGCCTTTCACATCCCACGCGGCGCTCGCGCCGAGCGTGTCGGCGTCATAGGTGATTCCGGTAACGATATCGGTATACGGCGTCGAGAAGTCGCCTGTTGCATCGCGATCGTCTTCCGACGTTTCCCAGCGCATTTCCACGCCCGCCGCCATGCCGACATCACCGGCCGGCAGGGCGAAGATATCAGGACGCGAGACCTTGAAGTCGATCAGCGCCAGCGATGCCTTGCCATAGCGCCGGGCGTCGATGAGGTAGGACGACAGGTCGAGGCTCGGCGTCGCATCCGCAAGCGCGGGGTTCAGCGGGTCGCCGCCATTGAAGGGGTTGTAGGCATCCGGCGTGTTGCGGGCCAGAGCCTGTTGCCAGAGCGAGGTCTGTACGTTGGTCGACTGATCCTCGGCGGAAGAGTCCGAGTAAAGCAGCGCGGAATCCCAGTCCCAGCCCCACGTGTCGCCCTTCAGCCCTGCCAGCAGGCGATGCTGGAAGCCTTTGACCTCGATCGGGCGCCCGCCAACGTCTGTCAGCAGGTAGGACGAGATCGTGATTGGCAGCCCCGCATCCGGAATGTTGAGACCCGGCAGTCGGTTGGGCGATGTGATAGGGCCAAACGGGTTGTAGTAATTGTCTGCCGCGATGGTGACCGGCGTAGAAGCTAGCGGACCCACGGGCAGCGAGACGGAGTCGGTCCGAGATGCATAGTAGCCGATCTCGCCATAGGCCTCGAGGCCATCTGCGAGGTCGTATGTGATCGTGCTGAAGAGATTGATGCGATCGATCCCAGGCGTCACCGTGATACCAGGCACGGCGGCTGCCGAGTCGAAGCGCAGGTTGCGATCGGGCGCCCCGGTCACAACGCCATCATCGATGCAGATGCCGCCGCCAAGCTGATAGAGGCAGCCCGCATTGATCGTGGGCTGGATGTGGAACTGGCCAGAGGCGTTGGTCACGGCCGCGCCATTGCTTCTGATTGTGCCCGGTCCGCCGCGAACCTGGAAGCCTCCCCAGCCCGAACCCGTGCCGCGCGTATCAAACGAGGTGTTGCCGGCAAATGTCGTATTCTCGACGAGCGAGCGCTTGTCGCTTGATGCTGTGAAGTCCTGGTCGGACATCAGCAGCGCGCTGTCGGTCGACAGGTTGCCGAAGACGGTGATGTTGCCGCGGCCATCCGCGAAATCCGTGCCTGCGAGCACATTCAGTTGCATCTGCGTCAGGTTGGTGCCTTCAGCCGCGCCCCACTGGCCTTGAATTTTCAGCCCGTTGAAATCGGTTTGCAGGACGTTGTTGACAACGCCTGCCACCGCATCAGCGCCGTAGAGCGCCGCCGCGCCATCGCGCAGGATTTCAAGACGCTCAAGGCCAAAGGTCGGGATCGCGTTAGCATTGTAGCTGGATTCCTGGCGACCTTGCGTGAGTCCGTAGGGAACCGTCCGGCGGCCATTGAGCAGCAGCAGCGTATAGGAAGAGCCGAGGCCCCGCAGGTTGATCGATGAAATGTCGCCGCGCGCCGCGCCCTGGCTTCCGCCGCTCAGGGTTTGCGTGTTGAAGGTAACGTCGCCCGCCACGGGTAGGGAACGGAACAGGTCCTCACCCGACGCTGCCCCAAGCGCTGCGATATCTTCCGCACCGAACACGGTGACCGGCACGACGCCTGTCGCGTCCGCGCCAGCGATCTGCGAGCCGACGATCACGACGCGTGAGGTATCTTCTTCCGGAGCCGGCGCCGGGGCAGGCTGTTCCTGAACCGCGATCTGCACGACTTCCTGGTCGCTGGGGCCGCTGCGCACGTCGATCTTGAGCGGCTGTTCGCGGCGGAAGGAGGACGGCTTGAGCGTTATGACGCCGGCTGCCTCGTGTGCCACGACGAGGCCCGTGTCCTTGATCAGCAGGTTGAGTGCAACCCGCGCATCCATCTGGCCCGCGATCACCGGCGTGCGGACATTGCTGAGCTTGTCGGCCGGGGCGATGATCTGAAGGCCGCTCTGCTGGCCGAATTGCGGGATCGACCGCACCGCGTCGTCTGCAGGCATGTCGAACACGCGCACCTGCGCCATGGCTGGCGAGATGCACGAGAAGTAGACGCCCAGACCGAGAATTGTGGCGCTGCGAAGCTTGTTGATATTCATGCGGGATCCCCGTTGCGATGTCTTCAACGTTCGCCGCACGACGTGCATGTCGCCTGATCCGCGCAGCCCAGGGCTGATGCGGCATCACGACCCTCTCAAGACTCCCCCCAGTCCATCCAGCTCACGTCGCACCGGCGACCAAACTTGGTCGCCCCTGTGCGATCCTCCCCGCCGGCTGCCTTTGTCGCGGTTTCGATCCGCGTGTTTGTCTGCAGCTCTCGATTACTAGATGCGCGTGCCCAAACTTTCCGCCACGTCCGTCCAACAATCTTGCAGATTTGCGAAAATGGGCACGCATAGGGCCGTGGCGCTTGAAGTGTGCAGCTACAGCCGGTGTCATCAATGCATGGATCTGTCCCATGCTGATCGCGTAACCTGGCTTGCGCGCCACATACTGCCGCATGAACCGGCGCTGAGGCGCTGGCTTTCGCGGCGCACGCGGCTGAGCGTGCTGGGTCTGAGCAGCGATGACATTGTTCAGGAAGCTTATGCGAGGCTTGTCGGTCTTCAGACGGTTGAACACATAACCAGTCCGCGCTCTTACCTGTTCCAGACAGCCAATTCGGTGCTCCTGCAGGAAATCCGGCGCAAGAAGGTCGTGCCTCTGGAATCCCTGGACCTGACAGACGCCATGGAGATCGCCGGCAACGATCCATCTGTTGAAGAGCAAGTGGAGTCCCGCGAGGAACTGGTGATGGTGATGCGCACCATCAATGCGCTGCCAGAGAAGTGCAGGCAGGTTTTCATCCTGCGCAAGATCCACGGACTCTCTCAGCGCGAGATTGCCGAACGCCTGCAGATTGCCGAGAGCACCGTCGAGAAACACCTGTCACGCGGAATAAAGAAGCTGATGGACACTCATCGAGATGGCGGAATACAACCCGCCGCTGCATCCTATAGGGATGAGTTGGGTGTTCCGCCGAATGAGGGTCAACAGGCACGCAAGCGACACAGATAGCGCGGCGGCGGATTGGGCTGCTCGCGTGGATCGTGGTCTTGCGCCTCAGGAGGCGCGCGATCTTGACGCGTGGCTGGCAGCCGACACCCGCCATCTTGGCGCTTTTGCGCGGGCACAGGCAATGCTCGTGCCGGTGTCGAAGGGTGCCGCAGCCGTTGTCCGTGAAAGCCGCAACGCGCCGGAAACTGCCCGAAAACTCCCGCGTCGCGCCGTTCTGGCGGCGGCGGTGGCGGCGTGCGGCGGCTACTTCGTCGTCAGCTCCGCGGGCAGACAGCCGGAAACCTACGCCACCACCACCGGTGAGGTCCGCACCGTGCCGCTTGCTGACGGGTCGCGCATGACGCTCAACACCGCGACCCGCATTGATGTTGCGCTCACCGATACGGCGCGCCAGCTCGCGCTGCAATCAGGCGAGGCCTATTTCGAAGTTGCCCCGAACGCGGAACGCCCCTTCATCGTGGACGTCGCCGATATCGCCGTGAAGGCAGTCGGCACTGCGTTCATCGTGCGCCGGATGGATGACGGCGATATCGAGGTCGTCGTCCACGAAGGAACAGTTGAGGTCAAAGGCCAGGCCGGAAAATTCGTCACGCTCACGGCCAACATGCGCGCCATTGTCGAGGATCGCCGGCGCGTGCGTGTTGCCACGCTGGACAACGAGGCGCTGAGCTGCAGCCTCGCCTGGCGCGATGGCAAGATCGCGTTCATGGGCGAAACGCTGGCCGAGGCCGTCGCGGAATTCAATCGCTACAATACCCTGCAGATAAATCTTGCGGACGATCAGCTGGCCAACCGCACGGTAACCGGCTGGTTCTCCAGCCGCGATCCGCAGGCATTCGCACAGGCAATCGCGCAGAGCTTCGAGGGCATCGCGACCGTGCGCGACGATCGCATCGAGCTGTCGGCTAGACCGATCCCCGCGCGGCCCTGAGCTGGCTTTCGATCCGGCGCTCGACAGCATCCACCACCGGACCGAACGCGCCCTGCCACGAGCGGACAGAAGCGGCAGCCGCCGATTGCGCGGAAAGATGACCCAGACGGGTTCGATCTGAGGCCAGCAGCGCGAGCGTGTCCGCCGCCGATCGACCGATATTGCCTGCAGGGTCGATCAGGCAGCCTGTCACGCCATCGACGCACGCCTCGGCCACGGCGCCGACGTCGACCGCAACCGGCGTGACGCCCACGCGCATTGCTTCCAGCAAGGTGAGCGGCAGGCCCTCCCAGCGCGACAGCATCAGCGCAACGTCCGCCCAGGCATAGTGACGGGTGAGGGCGGCGCTCGTGTAAGCCGCCGGATGGCGATCGACGCCACGCGCCAGCAATTGCTGAAGTACGGACTCACCGTCCAGCACCGGGTCGCCCACAATGCGCCATTCCACCGGCAGGCCGTCCCGCTCGCAATGATCGATTGCCTCCAGCAGGCGCTCAACGCCCTTCTGACGATCAAGCCTGCCGGAAAACAGGACGCGCAATGGATCGCCAGACGATCGCGCGCGCCTGTCCGCGATGATGGATGCGACGTCTTCCTTGGCGAGCGGATAGCCCGGCGCGTTCGGCGCGGTGATGATCTTGGCCGGCGGCGCACCCATCGCAACAAACCAGCGCGAGAGCGATTCCGAACAGCACACGATGAAGTCGTAGGCGTGCTCGTACGCAAGACCGAGAAGTGGATGGCCTGTCGGGCGTCCGTCTGCCGATCTGTCGAGCACATGCTGGTGGCAGAGCGTCGTGACGCCCGCCTTGCGCAACATCGCTGCCGCCGCATGCCCGCCTGCACTGTGACAATTCACGAC
>JAVBYB010000566.1 GCA_030824255.1 bacterium | reverse complement strand
GCAGGCCGACCCGTTTCGAGAACCGGATCCTCTCCAGGGATCGCGAATGGAAACCCATCGGATGGACCGTGTCGCCGGAGCCGGACGGCGTGAACTTCATCGCCGTCGGACGCGACCTGACGGATGACAAGGCGCGTGAGCGGCAACTGCTCGACGCGCAGGAAGCGCTGCGCCAGTCGCAGAAGATGGAGGCGGTCGGCCAGCTCACCGGCGGCATCGCGCACGACTTCAACAACCTCCTCGCCGGCATTTCCGGCAGTCTCGATCTCATTGAGCGGCGGATCGCCGAAGGGCGCACCGTCGGCCTCGAGCGCTACATCCAGGGCGCACAGACGTCAGCCCGCCGCGCCGCCTCGCTCACACAGAGACTGCTTGCCTTCGCGCGCCGCCAGACGCTCGACCCGCGCCCGACCGACGCCAACAAGCTCATCGCCGGCATGGCCGAACTGATCCGCCGCACGGTGGGGCCAGCCGTGCCCGTGGATATTGTCGGCGCCGCCGGCCTGTGGCCGACGAAGATCGACGCTTCGCAACTCGAGAACGCGCTGCTCAATCTCAGCATCAATGCGCGCGATGCGATGCCCGAGGGCGGCCTCATCACCATCGAGACGGCCAACAAATGGCTGGACGAGCGCGCCGCCCGCGAGCGCGAGCTGACGCCCGGCCAGTATATCTCGATCTGCGTCACCGATAACGGCACGGGCATGACGCCGGAGGTCATCACACGCGCCTTCGATCCGTTCTTCACCACCAAGCCGATTGGCCAGGGCACCGGCCTTGGCCTGTCGATGGTGCATGGCTTCGTGCGGCAGTCCGGAGGCCAGGTGCGCATCTATTCGGAGGTTGGCGCGGGCACGACCATCTGCCTCTACCTGCCCCGCTTCATCGGCGAGATGGACGAAATCGAGACGCCGGAAATCCTGCCGCCAGTGGACGCGGGACGCGGCGAGACGGTGATGGTGATCGACGATGAAGTCACCATCCGCATGCTGATCGTCGAAGTGCTGAGCGAGGCGGGATACCGCGTCGTCGAGGCGGGCGACGGGCCTTCAGGGCTCAGGATTCTCGCGTCCGATATCCGCATCGATCTCTTGATCACCGATGTCGGCCTGCCCGGCGGCATCAATGGCCGTCAGGTCGCCGATGCGGCGCGCACGACACGTCCCGATCTCAAAGTGCTGTTCATCACCGGCTATGCGGAAAACGCCGTCGTCGGCAACGGCCATCTGGATCCGGGCATGTCCGTGATCACCAAGCCGTTCGAGATCAACGCGCTCGCCAACCGGGTGCGCGACCTGATCGAGGGCTGAGGGACCCGAGCCCCCTACTCCGTCGCCCTGACCGCCGCGATGAACGCCCGCACCTTGTCGGCGTCCTTGACGCCCGGCCGTATCTCGACGCCGGACGACACGTCCACCGCGGCAGCGCCGGATTTGCGGATCGCCTCGGCGACATTCTCCGGCGTGAGGCCGCCCGAGAGCGTCCAGTCCTCGTGATCGTTGACGCGGAAGCCCTTGAGGATCGACCAGTCGAAGGAGCGGCCATGGCCGCCCTCGCGGTCGGAGCCCGCTGGCGGCTTGGCGTCGAACAGGAAGGCGTCGGCTGCATCGAACGCTTCGGCGTCGGCAAGATCGCGCGGGGAGGCAATGCCCATCGCCTTGATCACCGGCACGAGCTGGTGCTTGCGCGCGAAGCCCGCCACCTGTCCCGGCGACTCCTTGCCGTGCAGCTGCACCGCGCCGATCTCCGGCGTCTCCTCGACCAGCCTGCCGAGCCACGGGATGGCCGTTGTCGCCACCACCCAGGGTTCGACGCCCAGCTCCGCCGCCCGGCGGATCAGCTTCTGGGCCTTCTCGAAATTCACGAAGCGCGGGCTCGTCTCCACGAGGACAAGCCCCACCATGTCAGCCCCGGCCTCCACGGCCATTTCGAGGTCTGATTCGGTGGTGATTCCGCAGATCTTCACGCTGGCCATTGGGACCTGCTCCGGCGCTAAACCATTCCTGGACAAGGCAATTTTCCGAGCCCGAAAACGCAGAAAGGGCAGCGCGCTGGCTGCCCCTTCCGTACGCTACGAACTCTACTGAGATTTGCCCGATACCCTACGGGCGCTTGGCGAGCAAGTCCCGGATCTCGGCAAGCAGTTTCACGTCAGCAGGCGTTTCGACCGGCGGGACCGGTGCGGCTTCCTGTTTCCGCTTCAGCTGGTTCATGCCCTTGATCAGCATGAACAGCGCGAACGCGACGATGACGAAGTTGATGATCAGGTTGATGAACACGCCATAGCGGATCTCGACCGCCGGGATTTCCGCGCCATCCGCGCCCAGCGAGGCGGGCTTGAGAACGTAGGAGAGGTCTTTGAAGTCCATGCCGCCAGTCACGAAGCCGATGATCGGCATGATGATGTCGTTGACCAGCGAGTTGACGATCGCCCCGAAGGCCGCGCCGATGATGATACCGACGGCAAGGTCAACGACGTTGCCCCGCATCGCGAACTCGCGAAATTCCTTGAACACGGCTGATCCCCTCTGACGATAGGCGCTGTCTGTGCGCCACTTGCAGTCTTGCAACGACCCGATAAGCCGTCCAGCCCGATTCCGGAAGCACGGTTATTCCACGCCGGCCCACTTGCGTCCGGCGCGAACGTTAACGCAGGGGATTCTAGGTCCGGTCTTCCGGATCGTGGCCATTGTTGAGCCGCGAGCGCAGCTCCTTGCCCGCCTTGAAGAAGGGCACGTGCTTGGCGTCCACCGACACGGAATTGCCGGTGCGGGGATTGCGGCCGGTCCGGGCGTCGCGCTTGCGCACGGAGAACGCGCCGAAACCGCGCAATTCCACACGGTCCCCGCGTTCGAGCGCCAGGGCGACCTCGTCGAAGATCACGTCGACGATACGTTCGACCTCACGCAATTTCAGCGTGGGGTTCTCTTCAGCCAGCAGGGCGATGAGTTCTGATCGGAGCATGCATGCAAAATTGCGCTAAGCGCCGAGGAAGGCAAGAGTTTTTCGCAACCAAGATGAAACGTCCGGTACCGGGTCGTCCCGCCGGGCGCTCAGCCCTCATCAGCCCTGCGTCAGCCCCACCCCCGTATCCAGGGCTGGATATGGCGCCAAAAGCAGAACGCCCTCCCGGTTGAACCGGAAGGGCGTTCCACAACTCACACTGGAAGAAAGACCTAGTCTTCTTTCTTCGCGTTCTTGAGAGCTGCGCCGAGGATGTCGCCCAGGGACGCGCCCGAATCGGCCGAGCCGTACTGCTCGACAGCTTCTTTTTCGTCCTTGATCTCCATCGCCTTGACCGACAGCGAGACCTTGCGGCCCGCCTTGTCGAACGCGGTGACAAGAGCGTCGACCTTGTCGCCCACAGCGAAACGCTCCGGACGCTGGTCGCCGCGATCGCGCGCGAGGTCAGCCTTGCGGATGAAGCCCTTCAGGGCGCCGTCAGCGATCGAGACTTCGATGCCGCCGGTGGTGACTTCCACAACCGTCGTGGTGACGATCGAGTTCTTGCGGAGGTCGATGGACTCGGTCGGGTCGGTCGACAGCTGCTTGATGCCGAGCGAGATGCGCTCCTTCTCGATGTCCACGTCAAGCACGCGCGCCTGGACGCTGTCGCCCTTGGTGTACTTCTTGATGGCTTCCTCGCCAGCGACGTTCCAGTCGATGTCGTTGATGTGGACCATGCCGTCCAGATCGGTGCCGAGACCAACGAAGAGGCCGAACTCGGTGATGCCGCGCACTTCGCCTTCGATGTTCGTGCCAATCGGGTGTTCGGCCATGAAGGCTTCCCACGGATTGTTCATGACCTGCTTGAGGCCCAGCGAGATGCGGCGCTTGTCGGCGTCCACGTCGAGCACCATCACGTCCACTTCCTGCGAAGAGGAGATGATCTTGCCGGGGTGCACGTTCTTCTTCGTCCACGACATTTCGGAGACGTGGATCAGGCCTTCGACGCCATCTTCCAGTTCAACGAATGCGCCGTAGTCCGTGATGTTCGTCACGCGGCCCGTGAGCTTGGCGCCCACCGGGTATTTCGCGCCGACGCCATCCCACGGATCGGTCATGAGCTGTTTCATGCCGAGCGAGATGCGCTGCGTGTCCGGGTTGATCTTGATGATCTGGACTTCGACTTCCTGGCCGACTTCCACAACCTGAGACGGATGCGACACGCGCTTCCAGCTCATGTCGGTGACGTGCAGCAGGCCGTCGATGCCGCCGAGGTCCACGAACGCACCGTAATCGGTGATGTTCTTGACGACGCCCTTGCGACGCTCGCCCTCGGCCATGTTGCCGACGATCTCGGCGCGCTGTTCCGCACGCGACTCTTCGAGAACCGCACGACGCGACACGACGATGTTGCCGCGCGGACGGTCCATCTTGAGGATGGCGAACGGCTGCATCTGGCCCATGAGCGGACCGACGTCGCGGATCGGACGGATGTCCACCTGGCTGCCCGGCAGGAAGGCGTTGACGCCGCCGAGGTCGACGGTGAAGCCGCCTTTGACACGACCGACGATCGAACCTTTGACGGTCTCTTTCTTCTCGGACAGGCGCTCGAGGCGCGTCCAGGCTTCTTCGCGCTTGGCCTTGTCGCGCGACAGCACGGCGTCGCCGAGCGCGTTCTCGATGCGCTCCAGGTAAACCTCGACAATCGCGCCGACGGTCGGCTGCACTTCGTCGGCAGCGAATTCACGGGCCGGGATGCGGCCTTCGGTCTTGAGACCGACGTCGACGGTGATGAAGTCGCCGGCAACGCTGGTGACCGTGGCGGGAACAACCCGGCCTTCGATCATTCCAGAGCCAGAGAAGCTCTCTTCGAAAAGGGCGGCAAAATCATCGGTAGTCGGGTTAAGGGTTGCGGTGGCCAATCAATTCTCCAATGGATTTCGTCATTGCATGCCGACCGGTTGCCCCGGCGGTCTCGCCGCAGAATGCGGCGTGAATGCTGAATTTCCGCGGGATCAGCTGGGGATTTCGCGAGCGCGCACCGGCAGGGCCGGCAAGGCTCACGAGAGCTGTCCTCAAGCGGGAGCGGGTCTCTAGGCGCTCAATCGCCCAAGAGTCAAGGGAAAGCGGCCTGTTGAGTGGGGGAGCTGCTCCCCGCCCCTTCCTATCTGGGAAGCGGAAGGGCCTTGCTTCAAGCCCCCGCCCATCGCCTAGAAGACGGGTCCTCCGCAACGTAGGACCGCACCGATGACCGACACATCCGGCCCCTGGTATCACGGCACAAAAGCCGACCTGTCGCCCGGCGACCTCATCGCCCCCGGCCATGCCTCCAACTATGGCAGGCGGAACACCGCGGCCTTCGTCTACTTCGCCGCCACGCTGGAGGCCGCCATCTGGGGCGCGGAACTGGCGCAGGGCGACCAGCGCGAGCGCATCTATATCGTGGCGCCCACCGGCCC
>JAVBYB010000311.1 GCA_030824255.1 bacterium | reverse complement strand
TGTCCATGCGGGCCTCTCCGGCGACTTCCAGACCGTCGGCCCGAATGTCTCCGTTGACGATCGCGTTGGTCCCGTCAGCGCCATAGCGAACCGAACCGCGCGCGGGTGAATCATACGGTTTGCGCCAGCCGAAGTCGGCAAATTCCAGCTGCGCTTTCGTGAAGTCCATGTTGGCCGAGATCATGTCGAAGTCGCGCCCGCCGGGGCCTGTCGCGCGGAGATCGACGTCCACTTCACCCTGCATGAAATTGCGTGCAGCGAAACCGAGAGAGTTGAGCACGTCCGGAGTCGCGCGCGCCTTGGCGGTGAGTTCAACGCCGGCATTTGCGCCGGAGCGCTCGCGCCAGCTGAACGTCACGGGCGCGGTTCCGAACTGGCCGTGGCCTGTGGCCGTCATGCCGGACGGACTGAGATCGAGGTTGAGCGTGGTCTGCGCCAGGCCAAAATCACCCAGCAGGTTTGGCAGCGCAACGCCCTGGAATTTGCCCAGAATGGCGAAACCGACATCCTCGGGCTTGACTACGTCGAGGATCGGCTGGCGGACGGTGACGTCGATAGAGCCTACGCCCCTGATCTGGCGGACATCGATGCCATAGCGGCTGGCGAAGCCGAACTGGCTCTGCTCGACAACGCGCAGCAACGCACCGAGATCGCCCGCGCCCTTGGCGTTCACCACCATCGTTTCGCCGCCTGGGTAGAATTGCGGGAGATCGACTCTGGCTTCGCTGAGCTGCCAAGTGTCCATCATGCCTTTCTTCACGTCGAAGGTGAGGCTGTTGCCCTTGAGGTGACCGGTGCCCGAGACGCCCGTGATGGCCGGGAAGTCGCTGAGAACTTTGACGCTTGCGTCCTGCACGTCGAACTCGAGCGAGAGATGCTCGTCTGGCAGAAAGCCCCTGGCGTTGGCGCCGGGCGGCCAGTCAACGATGAAGACAGCCCGGTTGGCCGTACCGGCGGTGATGCGCTCGCGGACCCAGTCCCGCGTGCCGGCGCTGAGATCGACGGGCCAGAAATCGAGAACCTGCGCCGGCGTGATGACGCCCGTGCCCAAGGCCTTGCCCTTCAGGCCGAGTTGCAACGTCTCGCCTTTCGTGTCGAGCCAGACCTCCCCCGAGGCGGAGGCGTTGAGCCCGCCGCTGACAGCTTCGAGGCGCGAGAAAGCGAGGTGCGACTTGTCGAGCGACAGCACGCCTTCGACGGTGGCGCTTTCGAATGCCCACGGCGCCTCGAAGACGGGCTGGGCATTAATGATGAAATCAGCGCCAGAGACTACGAATGGGGTCGTCGCCGACGGTTCGCCGCGCATGATGGCGGACGCGTCAATCTCGCCCTTGAAGGAGCCTGACACCCAATCGCTCGAGACCGAGAGCGAGTTGAGCGTGATCTTCTTGGTGGCCGGGTCATAGGCCGCATCGAAGGCGAGATCCCTCACGCCGACGACCTTGTCGGCCAGCTTCACCGAGCCGGTGACGCCCGACAGCGACAGGCTTGTGCTGAGAAGGCCGGAGCGTTCGGTAGCGGAGACAGCAAAGACCGCGCTGGCGGCGCGGCCCGATGTGAAGGCATCGCCGTGATAGCCGAACATCTCGGCGACCGCGATCGGATCAACGCCGTTCACGGACACTTTCGCTGCGGCGCGTTCGACCTTGCCGTCGGACACCAGATCGATGCGGATGCGGTTGGGCTCGCCGGGAATGGCGTCGGCCAGCGTGATATCGAGGTTGAGCGAGACGCCATCGCGGTTCGCCTTCCAGATGCCGGCAACGGGCGCAGCGCTCCAGACGTTGGCGGATTTCCGGTCATCCACATCAAGATGGAAGTCGGCCAGCTGCACCTGCTCGAACGAGCCCGCCGAGATGAGGGCGCGGATCGGCGTCGCCAGCGTCGTCCAGTTGATATCGCGGATGGGATCGAACGGCTTGTCGGAGGCATCCGGCTCCTTGGCGATGACCATGTCGGCCAGCGTCCAGATGCCGTCGGTGGAGCGGACGACGGTGGCGGTCCCGTTCTCCAGACGCAGCTGTCGGGGCTGGACCTTGAAAGTCAGCAGGGCGGCCGAATCGAGGGCGATCATAGCCCTGTCAGCGCGGAAGGTGACCTGATTGTCCTTGTCCATGGCCGTGAAGCCGCGCGCCACGGCCTCGACCCGCCCCCTGTCGCGGACCCATTCCAGGGCAAGTTTCTCGATCTTTACGGGCTGTCCGCCACGCGCCTCGGCCAGCGATCGCTCGACCTGGCCGCGGACGAATTCGAGATCGATCGGGCCCTGGGACAGACGCCACGCGAGGAAGCCCGCCGTCGCCAGAACAACAAAGGCGATGAAAGCGAATATCTCGAGGATCAGAAGCCTGGCAGAAATCCTCAACACTCGGCTCCTGGACGCCCGGCTTGCCGCCGGGTCCAAACTTTCGAAGACCGCGTCTTCACCGAAGGGAGAGTCAGACGGTACACTTCGAACGCTCTTATCATCACAAGATTACGGACCGATTGTGTCACAGCTACTGACTGCCGGCGACCCGGCCCCCGCATTCCAGCTGCCGACCACCAAGGGGGGGGCGGCCAGCTTGTCCGAGTATTCCGGGAGGTATCTCGTGCTGTTCTTCTATCCGAAGGACGACACCGAGGTCTGCACCAGGGAGGCCGTGGCTTTCAGCGGCATGCAGTCGCGATTCTCGCGGAAGGGCGCCAAGCTGTTGGGCGTCTCGCGCGACAGTCTGGCTGACCATACGGCATTCGCGAAGAAGCATTCCCTTACGGTCAGGCTTGGCTCCGACGAGGACGGCGCTGTGTGCAATGCCTATGGCGTGTGGGCCGAGAAGCAGCTCTATGGACGCAAGTTCATGGGCATCGTCAGGTCGACATTCCTGATCGGTCCTGACGGTCTGATTCGACGGGTGTGGCGAAACGTCCGCGTGCCCAATCATGTCGACGCCGTGATGACCGAACTGGACGTTCAGACCTAGTGTGTTTTCGCGCGATGAGCATTGTTAATCAGGGATTAATCGGACCGATTGAACATGCTGAAAAACGTGCGCTCGGGGGTTCGCGTTTGCGAAATTCTGGAGTATCCATTCGGTCGCCGGGTTACTACAGCGGGGCGGAGCGGGGCTTGGCGCGTAGAGCATTTGATCGGGCAGCGTAAATGGCGGTCAAGCACCTGAAGGCAAAGATCAAAGCCTTCTTCGAAAAGGCTTTTCCGGAAAGGCAGATCTACCATCGCAGCGGCGGCGCCGTGCGGTATGTGTCGATCTCGCCCTGGCGTCAGGCGATGATGGCTGGCGCGGCGACCCTGGTCGTTGGCTGGTGCCTGTTCGCGACGGTTGCAGTTCTCCTCAAAGGTCCCGGCGGCGTTGACGTGGTGAGCGGCGGCGACCGCGGTTCGGCGCGTCTCGAGCGCGAGCTACGTCAGGCCAAGGCCGCCGAGCAGACGGCGCTCGCCCTGCTCGAAACGCGCACATCCGATTTCAACGAAGCAATCGACGAGGCCGAGAGCCGTCACGACACGCTGAAGCGCCTGATGTCGAGCTTCCAGGGACTCGACTCCGCGTCGGCAATCGCGCTGACGGGCGAGGCATCCTTGCTGATCGACTCCACCATCGAGGAAGGCGACCCGCGCCAGAGCCGCCCCGAATGGGACGAGTCAAACGCCGCCAATGGCTCCAGCTTCCGTGATCGGACGGACCGGCTGATCCACGATCAGGCCGGCTTCCTGGACTCGTTCGAGGAAGAGGCCGTCCAGCGCGCCGAAAGCGCCCGCGGCGTCATCCGCCTGACCGGCGTGCCGGCCTCCCGCGTTCTGGAGCAGAACGGCGTTGGCGGCCCGTTCATCCCCATCAATTTCAGCGCCGCCGCCGCCACGACGGGCGCGGCCGCACCCACCGACCCGTTCGCCCGCCGGATCTACGAGGTGGAAGCCCGCCTGAAGGAAGCCCAGGACTATGAGCGAGCGATGCGCTCGCTCCCGCTGGGTATCCCGGTGCAGGGCTCCTACCGCGAGACATCCGGCTTCGGTTATCGCTCGGACCCGTTCAACCGCCGCACGGCTTTCCATGAAGGCACCGACTTCGGCGCGTTCACCGGGGCGCCTATCGTTTCGACAGCCCCCGGCAAGGTTGTGCATGCCGGCGTTAAGGGAGGTTACGGCCGTACTGTCGAAATCGACCACGGTTCCGGGTTCCGTACACTCTATGCTCACATGAATACGATAAGCGTGAAGCTCGGCCAGGAGGTGGCCATCGGCCAGAAAGTGGGCACGATGGGGTCGACTGGAAGAAGCACGGGACCCCACCTGCATTACGAGATATACTTCCGTGGCAAGAGCTACGATCCGATCAAGTTTTTGAGGGCTGGCAAGCATGTTCACTAAGGGCAAAACTCCGGAGCCGCCTGCTCCTCCGCCGCAACTGGCCCCGAAGGCCCCCGCGCCGGACATGACACCCAAGCGCGCCCCGGTTGCCCGCTCGGGCCCGTCGATCATCTCGGCTGACGTGAAAATTACCGGCAAGATCGTTTCCCAGGGCGAGATCGACATCAACGGCCAGATCGACGGCGACGTCCGCGCCTCCGCGCTGACGGTTGGCGAGACCGGCGCCGTGAAGGGTGAAGTGGTTGCCGAGTCCGTGGTCGTGCGTGGCACGGTCGAGGGACGCATCCGCGCCCGCAAGGTTCAGCTCTGCACCGGCGCCAAGGTTCGCGGCGACATCTTCCACGCCTCGCTGGCGATCGAACCGAACGCCATCTTCGAAGGCGCGGTCAAACATGCGCAGGACCCGATGGTCGAGCAGCCGGCGACGCCGACGGCCTGATCTGGCGACTGATGTGAAGATATGCGAAGGGCCGCCCGATTGGGCGGCCCTTTTGCTTTGCGGACGTGAGGAGGCGTTCTCAGGTGCGGAGGCGCGCTGAGGCCGTGGGGAATGGGCCGTCGGCAGTCGTTGAGCGTGCGGGCGGGCCGCGGGCGTGCACGTGCATGCGTGACGTGAGGCGCGCTGTGGCGCGCGCGCGAGGGCGCGCATGGCGACGCCGCCACTGGCGCGGCGACAGTGGGCGGCGCGTGCCGTGCGTGCGTACGGCTTCTGCTTCGGCGCGGGTGATGTTGAGGCGACGGCGGAGTTCGTCGGCAACGGCGCGTGCGACAGCGTCGATGTTTGCGAGGCAGTGGTGGAAGTGACGGGCGCGCTGGCTGAAGGCATCGCGATCGGCGGGCGGCTCGTAGAGTGTGCGTTCGATGGTGTGCGTGGACAGGCCGAGCAGGCGGTGCGCCTGTCGGGTCAGCACGTAGTCGAGAGCTTCCTCGGCTTTCGCGAGGAGGCTGTAGACGGTGGCGCGGGTGGTCGGGGAGATCGGTTGCCGGCGTTTCTCGGCGATGAAGGCGGCGAAGAACATCTGCCAGGTCAACGCCCATAGCGCGGCCAT
>JAVBYB010000447.1 GCA_030824255.1 bacterium | reverse complement strand
TAATCGGGCTTCATTCGTCCCCCCCAAAATAAGCTTCGATGCCCCCCCCAAACGCTGGGCGCCAATCAACGCCCGCTTCAGATCGCGCATCGGACCGGGCACCAGACTGACCATCTCGGAAACGAGACGACCCAGCCGAAAAAGATTGCCCCGGCACCGAACCAGCGAATACGCTTAGCGAGCCTAGCCCATAGGTCAAGCAACTCGGTCAGCGCTACGGATCGGAGAGGTCGGGCGTTGGCGAGCAAGCCCTGACAGCTAGCTGCGCCGCCCTTTGGCCCGCCTAGCAGGCATGTTACCGGACAGAGCTTTCGCGCGCGGTTGAGGTCAGTTCACCGGGATCCAGACTTCGCAGCCGCCCTGGCCGGTGGTGGCGTTGAAGTCTGGGCCGTAGCGTTCGAGCATCTGCATGGCGCAGTCGGTGGGCTGGCGGCCGGAGTTGGCTAGCCAGTCTCCGGCGGCGGCGCAGGTGGCGCCCAGCGTGGAGACGTGGCCGGCGTGGCGGAAGACAGCCCACTCGCGCGGTGCGATGCGGATGCCGGAGAGGCCTTCTGGGAGATCATCCAGGCTGCTGACCTCTACGGCGGGGGCGTAGTCGAAGCCGGCGTCGTCATCGGGATCGGCGGGGGCGAGGCAGAGGCCGAAGGCGGCGCCTTCGATCGTGTTTGCGATTGAGCCGAGGTGCGGGCCGAAGGCATGCCAGAGCGAGGCGATGCCGGCGCGCTCATCAAAGCGGAAATAGCGGCGGAGGCCGGCGAAGAGCATCGCCTTGCCGGAGACGAAGCGATCGGGCGCGATGGCGTTGCTGGCGGGCTGGTCTGGCATGCGGAGTGGCTCCGTGAGCGGGAGAGTGGCGAGGGAGCGCCGGGCGCGCATCTCTTCTGGCGTGAGGCCGAACTGATCGCGGAAGGCGCGGGTGAAGGCCTCGTGTGATCCGTATCCCACGCTGAGCGCGACCTGCAGGATATCGGGCGCGCCATCGGAGAGGAGCCGCGCCGCCTCGCTGAGCCGGCGGGCGCGCGCATAGCTGAGCACCGGCTGGCCGACGATGGCGGCGAAGGTGCGCGCGAGGTGAAAGCGGGAGAGACCGGAGACACGCGCCACATCGGCAAGCGCGAATGGCTCTCCGAGATGGCTTTCAACGTACCAGAGGGCTCTGCCTATCGCCTGCATGTCCTGATCCTTCGAGACCGGGGGCAGGATGGCAAGAGGCGCGGGGCTGCGCTTGATCGGGGTTGCGGAAGTTTTGGGTGGAGCGCCCTACCCCGCCTTCTTCCTTGCGCGGTTTATGGCGGCGTCGAGGGCGGAGAGGAAGGCGGAGCGATCCTTGGGCGAGAAGGGTTTGGGGCCGGTGGTGATTTCGCCGAAGGAGCGGAGGTGCTCCATCAGGCCGCGCGTGGCGAGGGCCGAGCCGATCATGTCTGCGGTGAAAACTTTCGCGGTGGGGGAGATCGCCTCCGCGCCCTTCTCCAGCGCGCGGGCGGCGAGCGGGATGTCGTTGGTGATGACGACGTCGCCGAGAATGGCGCGGTCGGCGATCCAGTCGTCCGCGATGTCGGCGCCGGCGTCGACGAGGACGAATTTTATGCGGGGCTCGGCGGGTGTGCGGATGAAGGAGTTGGCGACGAGGAAGACATCGCAGCCGACGCGGCGGGCGACCTTGTAGACCTCTTCCTTCACCGGGCAGGCGTCTGCATCGACATAGATGATCATGGGCGGAGGTTTGGACGGGATGGGACGGATAGTCCAGCCGCAGCCGCGCGTGACTAGTGGGTTACGGAAGGGATGCTGTTGCGGCGTTTGCGTTCGCTGTGCAGGCGCACGGCATTTTCTTCGACTTCCTCGAGGATGCGCTGGAGTTCCTCGTCGGTGAGGTGTTCGATGCCGATGAATTTGTTGTCGGCTTTTGCGGAGGCGCGGATCAGTTCGTCGAGCTTGGCCTGTATGGCGCCATTGTCGCGGTTCTGCGTGTTCTGGATGATGAAGACCATCAGGAAGGTGATGATGGTGGTCGAGGTGTTGATCACGAGCTGCCAGGTGTCCGAGAAGCCGAACAGCGGCCCGGTGAGGGCCCACGCGACGACATAGCCGGCGCAGACCATGAACGCGTACGGGCTGCCAGCGATTGCGGCGACGCCGTTTGCGAATTTCGTGAACAGCTTGCTCATCAGGCCGGAAACGTACGGGGGCGCACATGAGTTCCCGCGCGAAGGCTTGGCGACGGGGGTGGGATGGCGGCGCCGGATGACTATATCGGAAAGGCATGGGCGCCGAGACGGCGTAACGCGGCTTATCATCTTTGGTGGGGACTGCGTTGTTCAGTTGAGGTTCATGCCCCGGCGCCGACTTTGCGCGCCTCCACAGAGTACATAAAAAGGAGTTCCTCCCTTGAAGATTGCACGTCTCCTCATGGCCGCCACGATGACGGCCGGCGCATTCGCCCTGCCCGCCTTTGCGCAGGACGATGACCTGTCCCCCGCGCGTCTTGAGCGTCTGGACCAGCGCGCCAAGGAGCGCGGCTTCACGATCAACCACGCGAAGGCGGTGGAGATCGCCAAGAGCCACGGCCTCGTCACGCTCCGCGAGGTGGACCTTGAGGACAATGACGAGTGGAAGGTGGAGGGCCGCGATGCGGATGGGCGCGAGATCGAGGTTGAGCTGTCGGCGCGCGATGGCAAGGTACGCGAGATTGATCGCGACTAAGTTCTGGTGCTGACGCCCGGAATGCAAACGGCCGGACAGTGATGTCCGGCCGTATTTCTTTTGGGGGAAGCCCAATCTGGAAGCCCACAGGCGCCCTAGGCGAACTCGACCAGCACTTCGTCTGCGGCGACGCTGGCGCCGGCGGAGGCAGTGACGGTTTTGACGGTGCCGTCGGCTTCGGCGCGGATGATGTTCTGCATCTTCATCGCTTCGACGATGCAGACGGCTTCGCCGGCTTTCACTTCCTGGCCGACCGTGACGGCGACGGAGACGACGAGGCCGGGCATCGGGCTCATGATGAGCTTGGAGGTGTCCGGCTTCTGCTTCTCCGGCAGGCGGGCGTGCATTTCGGCCTGGGCCGGCGTGCAGACCTTGATGCGGGCTTCGACGCCGAGGCGGCGGAGGACGTAGCCCTCGTCGGCCTGCGCGATGGACAGGGCGTAAGTCTGGTCGTCGAAGACCAGTTCCATCATCGACATGCCGGGCTTCCACTGGGTGGAGAGCGTGTGGGTTTTCTTGTCGTCGACGAATTCGAGTTCGGCTTCGCCCATCTGGTAATTGATGTTCACCGGCACGTGCTTGCGGCCGACGATGGCGACCCAGTCCTTGCGCTGGGGACGGGCGGGTTCGATGCGGCCGGAGATGCCCGACATGCGCGTGCGCAGCAGGACGTTGGCATAGGTGGCGGCGGCGACGAGGACTTTTTCCACCTGATCGGAAGCGGTGGCGCCGTGGAAGCCGTCCGGGAATTCTTCCTTGATGTAGCCGGTGGTGATGTTGCCCGACTGGAAGCGGGCCTGATCGAGCACGGCGGCGAGGAAGGGCGAGTTGTCCTGGATGCCCTGCACTTCCAGACGCTCCAGCGCCTTCACGTGCGTGGCGATGGCGGCGGCGCGGTCCTTGCCGTGGGTGATGAGCTTGGCGATCATCGGATCGTAGAACATCGAGATCTCGTCGCCTTCACGCACGCCCGTATCAATGCGGACAGTGCCTTCGGCGAGCTTGCCCTCGGCGGGGAAGCGCATGCGCTTCAGGCGGCCGATGGAGGGCAGGAAGCCGCGGAAGGGGTCTTCGGCGTAGATGCGGGATTCGAGCGCCCAGCCGTTGATCTTCACGTCCTTCTGCTTGATCGCCAGCTTTTCGCCGGCGGCGACGCGGATCATCTGCTCGACTAGATCGTAGCCGGTGATGAGTTCGGTGACGGGGTGCTCGACCTGAAGACGGGTGTTCATCTCGAGGAAGTAGAAATTGCGGTTGCCGTCGACGATGAATTCGACGGTGCCGGCGCTGTCGTAATCCACGGCCTTGGCGAGGGCGACTGCCTGCTCGCCCATGGCCTTGCGGGTTTCGGACGTGAGGAAGGGCGACGGAGCTTCCTCGAAGACCTTCTGGTTGCGGCGCTGGATCGAGCACTCGCGCTCGTTCAGGTAGATGATGTTGCCGTGCTTGTCGCCGAGGACCTGGATCTCGATGTGGCGCGGCTGGTCGACGAACTTCTCGATGAAGATGCGATCATCACCGAAGGACGAGATGGCTTCAGCGCGAGCGCCTTCAAAGCCCTCTTTCGCTTCGGCGGAATTCCACGCGATGCGCAGGCCCTTGCCGCCGCCGCCGGCGGACGCCTTGATCATCACCGGGTAGCCGATGCTGTCGGCGATCTTCACCGCTTCCTGCGCGTCGGCGATGAGACCCATATGACCTGGGACGGTGCTGACGCCGGCTTCGGCGGCGAACTTCTTCGAGGTGATCTTGTCGCCCATCGCTTCGATGGCGCGCGGGTTCGGACCGATGAAGGCGATGCCTTCGTCTTTCAGGCGCTGGGCGAAGACGGCGTTTTCGGACAGGAAGCCGAAGCCGGGGTGGACGGCCTGCGCGCCCGACTGCTTCACGGCGGCGACGATCTTGTCCTGCACCAGATAGGACTGGGCGGCTGGCGAGCCGCCGATGTGGATCGCCTCGTCGGCCATATCCACGGCCATGGAGCCAGCGTCGGCATCCGAATAGACCACGACGGTCTTGATACCCATGCGACGGGCCGTCTTGATCACGCGAACGGCGATCTCACCACGGTTGGCGATAAGGATTTTCGAGAACATCCACTTCCCCGGGAGGCCTGCATTTCGTGACGGCAAAGTGACCATAAGCCCCCTTCGGTCAAGGCAAATCTCGCCACGGGAAGCGGCGTTTTGTCGTCGTTGGGCATATCCATGCCCCTGACGCACCTCCGCCCCAATTTTCAGGCGTCATTAACCGGCGCTGGCAAGACTCTCCCGCGCAGAAACGGCGGGACGCTAACCCATGATGTTCTATGGCAGGCACGGCTGGACCGGGGAATCCGGGCGGACGTACACTTTCAATTGCGCGCTGACCAAGGGCGGGATTCCGGCTGATTCCGGCGGGATCTATGTCTTCGTGCGCCGCCGCTACGGGTTCTTCCTTGAAGCGCTTTATGTCGGCAAGGCAGCGAATCTGCGCGGCCGACTGGTCGGCCACGAGAAGTGGGGCAATGCCTGGTGGCTGCTGGGCGCGACCGAGCGCCATGTGCTGCGCGTGCCGACCGAGGACCAGCGCCGCATGATCGAGGAAGACCTGATCCGCGGCCTGAAGCCCAAGATGAATGACGTGCAGCTGCCCCGTCACGAGAACGATGCGCCGAACACGCCGGAGCTGCGCCGCTCCTGGCATTTTCGCCGCGCGCTGATGAACTGGCTGAAATCGCT
>JAVBYB010000361.1 GCA_030824255.1 bacterium | reverse complement strand
CCGCTCATCGCCTTCCAGCGTTCGGCCATGAGGCGGCTGTCGTCGATCAGCGGATCGATCTCGCCGACAAGGAACAGCGCGGGCGGCAGGCGCGAGAGATCCGCATAAAGCGGCGAGACATCGGGCGCCCGCCTGCCCTGCTCGTCGCGATCCGGCAGGAGGCGGGCGATGCCCGGACCCATCGCAGGGCCATCAAGCACGAGCGTGTCGCGCGCAGCGTTGCGGACACTGGGCGTGCCTGAGAGATCATAGGGACCGTAGAACAGCACCGCGCCCTTGAGCCGCGCGAAATCCTTCCGCTCATCGCGCAGGCGCAGGAGGCTGCAGGCCGCCAGATGCGCGCCGGCGGATTCGCCGCCGATGAAGACGTTGCGCGTTCCGAACTCCGCCTCGGCATGTTCGAACACCCAGTCGGCGGCGGCGTGGCACTGGTCGATCTGATCCTCGAAGCCGATGTCGGGAAGCGTGGTGTAGTCGACGCTGATGACGGCGATGTTGGTGTCGCGCACAATGGCGGCGTTCACGAGATCGTCCATCGCGGCGATGCCGATCGCCCAGCCGCCGCCATGATAGTCGATGTAGACGGCGGAGGGCTTGCCCTCGAGCGGGGTGAGGATGCGGATCGCGACGGTGTGCCCCTTCCAGCTGATGCGGCGCATCGCGATGCCGACGCCGCGCGTGCCGAACGGGAAGAAGGCCTGTGCGCCGAGCATGGTCTGGATGGCGAGGCGGCCAAGCGGGGTGGGCGCGCGAAAACGGGGGGCCCAGCGCAGGCGCTGGTTCATGCGGCGGATAGCGTCCAGCTCGGCGGCGGTGACTTCGGGAAACGGTTCGAGCATCGAGGGTTCCTGCCTGCCCTTCTGAAGCTAGTCAGCGAGAGGCATGCAGACAATGGCCGGGCGGCGCTTTGGCGGCGCCAAAGAGCGTGGCGGGTGGACATGCAGCATGTTAGCCCCAGATCAGGCTGGTAAACGGGTATCTGATGAAGCTGCTTGCGAGCCTTTCCGTCCTGTTCCTGGCGCTGGCGCCGATGACTGCGCAGGCGCAGACGACGCCCGCCGATGCGGTGCTGCGAACCCTCGATCTCGATGTGTTGCGTGAGGTGCTGGGCGAGCTGGACCTGTGGGTGAACACCGAAGGCGTAGACGAGGAAGGCGATTACTTCCTCGAAGTCGAAACCAGGGACGGGCTGGTCTATTACCTGTATGGCGCAAGCTGCAGCGAGGCGGCGCCGTCGAAGGATTGTCTCGGCCTCAACCTTGTTGCGACGTTCACCCTGAAGGACGGCGCTGACGCCAACGCTGTCATGGATTCGATCAGCTATGCTTTCCTGAAAGTCTATCGTTCGGGCGGCGATGTGAAGGTTGCGCGCTATGTGATCTTCGACGGCGGCATCACGCGCGCGAACGTGAAGACGAACATTTCGATCTTCTCTGGCATAACGAAGGCGGTGTGGGACAAGCTCACCAAGGCGAACGTGCTGGAGGAGTAGGCGTGTCGGGGGCCGAGATCGGGACGCCGAAGGTAACACTGCCGAATGGGATGCGCGCGGCAACGGCACGCGACGGGGCGGGATCATCGCGGAGGCGTTCGCGGAAGACACGGTAAACGTCTAGATTTTCAGCAACCGTGAGGCGATGTCGTCGTGCGATCCTAGAGAAACGTGTATGTGAGTGCTGGTCTTTATCCAAGTTTGGAAGTTGCGCACGCCACATCCACAGCTCTTGAGGGAGGGACTGTTCATTCTACCACTCTCAATGAAGCGGTTTCCTGGGTGTCCGAAATGAAGCGTGCGTTGACAGTTTTGACCTGTGGCGTGTGCGCCGTCGTCGCCGGGTGCGATTTGGCCTCGATGGAATGCCAACCTCCGGACGCCTACTCTGTCGCCAAAGCGCACTACTCGGAGCATTTTCCAAGCAGGCCCGATTTGGGGACACAGCAAGTTTTGATACTTCCGCGAAGCGATGGATGGTGGATTGTAGTCAGCGCTCCTCCGAAAGCCGATGGAAGCCTCGCATGGGACTCCGTAAAGATTGTTTTGGATAAAGACCTAAAAATCGTTCGATCCTGGGTGGATGGCTAAAGCGAGCGTCAGGTGAAAACTTCTTTCGAATGCCTCGGTAAATAGGCGCCGCTCAAATTGAGACATAGGCGCGCTGTGGAAATAACTGCCAAGCGCACCGTATGACGACTTAAACGCGACAGAGCGGATTGAGACAAAGGTTCAACGCCATCAATTCGAAAATTGTGCAACGGTCATGAGTCACCGAAATTGAAACGATAACCGTTGGCAGCCTAGAAACGTGAGCACGCGGAAGGCCGCGCGCTATGTGATCTTCGACGGCGGCATCACGCGTGCCAACATGAAGACGAACATTTCGATCTTCTCTGGCATAACGAAGGTGGTGTGGGACAGGCTCACCAAGGCGAACGTGCTGGAGGAGTAGGCGTGTCGGGGGACGGGGAGAGAGCGGGATTGCCGGAATTCAGGCTGCCAGAATTCAGGCTGCCGCGGGAGATGCGCGCGGCGGGCGACGCGGACTGGCGGCAGTTGGGCGGGATCATCGCGGAGGCGTTCGCGGAAGACCCGGTGAACCTCTGGCTGTTTGGAAACCGTGAGGCGATGCCGTCGGTGTTCACGACGCTGGCGCGGAGCGTCTACCTTAAGCGGGGCTTCTGTCACATCAAGGGCGATGACGGCGCGACGATGTGGAGCCACTCGTCTGCAAATCTCGATCTCGGCTTCCTTCCGACACTGGCGATTGTGACAGCGTTGCTGGGCAAGGGATCGAAGGGCGCGGTGAAGCGGGCGCTGGGCGCGGGCGAGGCGATGAAGCGCGAGCACCCGAAGGCGCCGCATCTTTACCTGTTCGCGATTGGCACGCGGAAGGCGGCGCGCGGCAAGGGACTGGGCAAGCTGTTGTTCTCGCCCGTGCTGGCGGCGGCGGACCGGGACGGCCTGCCCTGCTATCTGGAAAACTCCAATCCGGCGAACACTGGCTTCTATCGCGCGCACGGCTTCGAGCGGATGAAGCTGTTCGAACCGGGACCGGGCGGACCGCCGCTGGAGGCGATGTGGCGGGAGCCACGGCGGCACGAAACTTGAACCGGGGGCGCTGAATACCAGCGCCACACGGATCAGCGGCAGCCTGCATCATGAACGCGAAGTCGGACGCGATCGTTTTCCTGCAATCGGCCATCAGCCAGTATGGCGAGCAGATCGACGCCCTGCAGCGCGCCGTGGGCGAGAACGCCGCCAACCTTGTCGAACGCACCAGGATCAGAATGCAGCAGGACCAGATCCGCGCCCTGATCGAAGACGCGGCGCAGTTGCTGTCGCAACTGACGGGCTAGATCATTCAGCGCGCGCACGTGGCGCGATCCGGCCGCTGCGCGGCCAGCCCTTCCGTCATGCTTCGCATGTCGCGTTTCTCACCTTCGGCGGGACAGCACCCGTCTGAGCTAGCCGAGTTGTGCGGCGAGCCAGATGCGCAGCGGGTTGGCGGGGTCTGACAGCAGCTTTGCCACCATGGCGAGGCAGATGATGACCAGCAGCGGGCGGATGAGCCTGGGCCCGAAGCGCATTGCGGCATGGGAGCCGAGCCAGCCGCCGATCACCTGCCCCACCGCCATCATCAGGCCGAGCATCCAGAGAACGTGGCCGCCGACAGCGAGCACGACGACCGACACAACGTTGCTGGCGAGATTGAGCGCCTTGGTGTGGGCGGTGGCGCGCGTGAGGCCCATGCCGCGAAGGGCCACTAAGCTGAGCGCGAAGAAGGAGCCTGTGCCGGGACCGAAGAAGCCATCGTAGAAACCTATGCCGCCGGCGACCATGGCGTAAGCGGCGGGTTTCATGCGGGCGTGCGCATCCTCGTCGCTCGCCTTCGGGCCGAACAGGAAATACATCGCGATCGCCGCGAGCAGCAGCGGCAGCAGGACCATCAGCCAGGTCGCGTCCACGAACATGATGGCGGTGGAGCCGAGCATCGCGCCAACGACTGTGGCGATGAGCGGCCAGAGGATGAGACGGAAATCGATCCTGCCCCGGCGCCAGTAATTCCACGTCGCGGCGGCCGTGCCGAAACTGCCTTGCACTTTATTCGTGGCGATGGCGGCGACGGGGTTTATCCCCGCCGCCAGCAGCGCGGGCACGGTGATCAGACCGCCGCCGCCGGCAATCGCATCGACAAAGCCGGCAGCCGTTGCGGCCACGACCAGCATCGCGATGACTTCCGGCGTGAGATCGAGCATAGGCGTGCGATATCGCGGCGATGCGCTGCGGCCAATGGATAGAGCGTCGCAATCGCGCGGCGTTGGATATCCGCCTGCTTTGCGGGCAGCGCCTTCCCCACGCTTCGCGCGGGGCAGGATGATCTCCGCTTTTCGGGCTCAGCTTGTCGGCCTCAGCTTGTCGGCCTCAGCTTGTCGGCAGCATCAGGCGCTCAGGCGCGCGATCAGATCGCGTCGAGGCCTTCCATGAGCATGGGGTCGATCTCGACGCGCTTGCCCTTTCGGTATTCGCCCACGGTGCGTACGGCTTCGTCACGGCTGAGGCCCTGACGGAAGATGAGACGCTCGATCAGCGTGCGCTCGTCGCGGCGTGCTTCCTCGGGTGTGCGTGTCTCGACCATGCGGAAACTCCGTTACAGACTCGTGGCGCGTTGCAAGCGCGACCACAGGAAGCCCGTTAACCCCACGGGTCATCCATGCGCGCTGATATGGGGCGAAGATCGGGCAAATGAACGGCCCCGCGAAGAATTCTTGTTCCGCGTGCGATAGCCAGGCTTATGCAGACGTTAAGGATTTTCGCGTTGGCGCATATGCAAAGCGCCACCGGACCTTTGTGAAGGTTCGGTGGCGCCGCGTTCTGTCGAGCTATGCTGCAGTGCGTTATTTCTTCGCGAGGTTGGCGGCTTCCTCGGTCATCGCGATGGTGCTTGCCGCCGGAACGACATCGTCATCAGCGACGAGTGTGCGGCTGCGGAAGAGCAGCGCGGCGAGGCCTGCGCCAACCAGCGGGGCGATGATGAAGAGCCAGAGCTGGCCCAGCGCCGCGCCCTGCACGAAGATGGCGGGGCCGAAGGAGCGCGCGGGGTTCACCGAAACGCCCGTCACCTGAATGCCGACGATGTGAATCACCGTGAGGGTGAGGCCGATGGCGAGGCCGGCGAGGATGGAGGGCGAGCCCTTCTGCGTGACACCAAGGATGACGACGAGGAACAGGAAGGTGGCCACGATCTCGAAGATGAGGGCGGCTGTCATCGAATATTCGCCGAGATAGCCGGGGCCGAAACCATTGGCCCCGAGGCCGTTGATGGCGATGTCGTAGTCGGCCTTGCCGCTTGCGATGAGATAAAGAACGCCGGCGCCGATGCCCGCGCCGACGAACTGCGCGACCCAGTACTGCACCATTTCGGCGGCG
>JAVBYB010000365.1 GCA_030824255.1 bacterium | reverse complement strand
CCCAGAAGCTCACGCGACTGCCGCTCCAGTCCCGCCGTGAAGGCAGACGTGATCGACCCCGCCGACGCAATCGCCCATGCCCCGAGCGCAAGACAGGCCAGATAGATCCAGAACCCCGCCACGCCCCCGGCCAACTCGCGCGACGCAATGCGAAGCCAGGGCGGCGCGCGTTTCAAACGATCCTCCCGTCCCGCATCTCCACAATGCGGTCCGCCCGCGCCGCGATCTCGGCATCATGCGTCACCACGATGAGCGTGGCGTTGCGCTCTCTCGCAATGGCGAACAGCATGTCCGCAACCATCGCGCCGGTCGCGCGATCAAGATTGCCCGTGGGCTCGTCCGCGAAGACGACGGCAGGATTGCTGGCGAGCGCGCGGGCAACAGCCACGCGCTGGCGCTCGCCGCCTGAAAGTTGTCCCGGATAGTGATCCATGCGCTGCGCCAGCCCCACGGCGGAGAGCGCCGAACGCGCCAGTTCATCGACATTTGACAGCCGCGCAATCTCCAGCGGCGCGCGCACATTGTCGAACGCATTCATGGTCCCGAGCAGGTGAAACGACTGGAACACCAGGCTCACCCGCCCCCGGCGCAATCGCGCCAGCGCATCCTCACTCTTGTCCACGAGCGACTCGCCAAGCAGGGAGATCGCGCCCTTGCTCGCCCGCTCGATGCCGGTTGAAACGGCAATCAGCGACGACTTCCCGGAACCGGAAGGCCCAACGACGGCAACGCTCTCGCCCGGCATGGCGCGAAAGCTGACGCCCTTCAGGATTTCCACCGGCCCGGAGGCGGCGGGCAGCGTGAGCCACACATCCTCAAGGACCAGTGCAGGGTTCAAGCCGCGCCCCGGCGCGCGAACGGCACGACATTGGTGGCAGGCCGCAGCGCCGCGATCACGTCGGGCGGCAACAACAGGCCCCGCGCGCCCGGAACGACAAAGACCGACTGCGAGAACACTGGCAACTCGAAGCCCATCACCTGCAGCATGGTATGGAAGAACGAGTTCGAGTTTCGACCAAAGCCAAGGAAAGGATAAGGCAGCCCCGCCCCGCCTTCCGGTCCCTGCTTCAAGCCGTTGATCCGGCGAAGGGCCTCCAGCGCCGGAACGAGACGCGCATCTACCTCCTCGCGCGCCAGCCCGGTGGCCAGCGGACGCATCGCGCCTGAACCGAGCGCGTCTGAAATGTTCCAGCGCGGCCCCGTGGCGCCGTTGATCGGCATGAACGTCCGTGGATGACTCCGGGAGTCATAGCCGCGGAGGCGGTCGGATGGCAGATAGCCGATCGGCTTGTGGCGCCAGCAATGATGTTCCGGATCATACCAGGACGCGAGACCGTTGAGCTGTCGCACGGCATTGCCGGACGCATCGGCAATCACGATCATCCTGTGCGCCGCGAACCGCGACCGCCGGGGGATACGCAGTTCAGCCGCGTTGATGCTCCATCCGCTCATGCCGCGAAGATAGGGCATCCACAGCGCGTGTCACGCGGGGTCTGCGGGTTTACCTGCATCCACTTCGTCGCGGCGGTGACGCCACACGCGAAACATGACGTAGATCGCCCCCACCGGGATGCCTGCGGTAAGAACCCATGAGGAAAACAGCGAGCCGCCGCGGGAAAACCCGAAGCTCACCAGGCCGGCGTGCAACAGAACGAACTGGAACGCGCCATTGGCCCAGTCCAACCTGAACAGGCAGAGCGTGACCACCGACAGGAGACACCATAGCCAGCGACGCGGCAGCCCCGGCGTCGTTAGCGCCATGACGAAAGCTGTGATCATCAGCAGGGGCGAGACGAACACGGCAGCCATCATTGCATAATGGCCGAGCGTTTTGCCGCTCAGATTGAACTCGTTCGCTGCCAGTTCCTCGCGCGAGGCGATGCGGAAAGTGAACCCGTTCAGCTGGTATGGCGTCTCGCCATACTGCTCGAAGGAAACGTTCATCAGCGCCGCCTCTTTCGCCCATCGGATCTCATAAGTCAGCCGATGCTGGCTCGCAGGTTCGGAAGCAGTCTTGCTCCAGCTATAGCCGACAAAATTGACTTCCTCCGGCTCCTCCATCGGCAGGAGCGAGTTGATCTGCCGGATCGTGCTGGCCGCGTCGTTCTCGATCAGGAGCGGCGCCCCATCCCGCAGGATCGCATCGCTGTCCCCGCTGTGGAAACGCGCGAACACGGTGCGCGCCGCCTGGTCCAGTTCAGGCGGCAGGCCAAGGCCGCTGCAGGCTGAGACCAGCAGCAGGCAAGCCGCCGTCAGCCAGCCAAATGCGCTCCTCGGCATGAAGTCCCCTGCCCCTCAACGCCCGCAGTGTTGCGGGCGCATGCTCCCCCGTCAACGACCGACGGTCGGTCGCGCAACAGGCGATCAGTTCGGCGGTGCGTGGAATTCAGGCGGCAAGGCCTGATTGCCCGGCTGGACACGCAGCCATTCCGCCGACTGGCGTGTCACGATGTCGACGAGATTTCCCATCGCAAGGTGCATGTCCATGAGATGCAAACCCCATTGGGCGCTGATGGCGCCGTCGATGACGACGTCTCCGTTGATGGTGTCGGTGCGTGGGTCGGCGGGGTCAGCGTTCACGGTGATCGCCAGATAGCTGAACCCGCCGCGATTGATGCACTGGGCGGAAAGAAGGCCCGGCATTGACACGAACGGCGTCTGGATTGCCGCGGCATCGGCCACCCATGGCGTCGGCTTCGTCAGGTCGCCGAACATAGCCGGCGTTGCAGGTAACAGGGGCTTGAGCGCCCCGGCGGACCCATCGATTTCGGCAGGGTTCACGCACGCCGCCTTCATGCCTGTTGTCATCGCGCCGCCAAAGAGAGAGTCGGCTGGCGGCGGCGTGTCGGCCCGGAAAGACGAATAGGCGATCACACATCCAATGCTGCCAGCCGAGGCGCACACCGGAATGCTGCGGAACTCGCCGACGCCGCCGCGCAGCGGCACCTCGATTGTCGATCCGATCAGAAGTGCGGAGACGAGCCGGTCCTGCACCGGCTCACCGTCCACCTCACTGGCGACAAGGCGCGTCAGCAAGCCCGCGCCCTGACTATGGCCAATCAGGACAACGCCGCGCCCGGCATTGTCATTTGCAAGGTAGTGCTCCCACGCCGCCTTCACGTCGGCATAGGCCATCTCACGGTTCGTGCCGGGATCCTCGCCGCCGGCAAGCTTCTGCAACGCTGTCAGCGTCGCCTGCCGGTACAGCGGCGCATAAAGACGGCAGGTATTCCCGAAGCGCGCCAGTTGCTGGCGTACGATTTCCCGCTCCTCGGCGCCCACCGAGCCATCGGAATTCGCTCCGGCATCGCGTGAGACGGTGGGATAGACGTAAAAGCAGTCGATCGGCGGATCACCCGCGATGACAAAACCATCAGCTTGCATCTGACCATCAGCGGCGATGATCGTGGCCGCCGCCGGCTGCTGGCATGGACCTTCCGCGCCGGGCCGGCAGACCCAATGCGCGGGCGCGGCATAATCCAGCGGCACGACAGCGGCGACAGCGGGATCGCTCGGGGAATCAGCAGCAGACTCGCTGGGGTCCATGGCCATGGGCGCCTCGCCACCGCACGCGCCGAGGGCAAGCAACGCCGCGAGGACGGCCAGAAGCCTGCGATCCATCGGGGGTCTCCTCTCCCGCACCGCACTTGCCGGTGGGATCATTGTGACGCCAGAACACAGGCGGTCAAACATATACGCGCGATGCCGCATAGCTCCGACCTTTGCAACGTCCTCCCCTTGGGGCAGGTTGCAGCCATAAAATCGAGGCGCAGTCGCGGTCCACGCGGCGCGCCATTCGGAGGAAGCAATGCGGAAAACCGTTCTGACGGCAGCCTTGGGGTGCGCGTCCATCCTGGCCCTGATGTCGTGCGCAACGCCCGAGCCAACGCAGATGACGGATGCAGCGCCGGCAATCGCCGCCCCGGTTACGCCGCCTGCACCGACAGCCAAGCCGGCTCCGATTGCCGCTGTTCCCGTCGCTCTCCCCGGCGAGGACGTCTACAAGCGCGCCTGCGCCGCCTGCCACGACCAGCCCGAAGCGACACGGTCGCCGTCGCGCGACAACCTCAAGCAGATGAGCTTTCAGTTCGTCAACTACGCGCTGACCAACGGCAAGATGAAGGACATGGCCGCCGGCCTTAGCGCCGATGAGCGCGCAGCGGTGGTGAGCTATGTCACCGGACGCGACACGACGAAGACACCTGACTGGACGCCAAACCTGAAATGCGAAGGCACGCGCGCGGCTGTCGATCTGGAAGGCCCTGATGCGGCGACATCCACCCACTTCGGCTATGACTGGCGCAACACGCGAAAGCTGACGGCGCAGCAAGCCGGCCTGACCGCGGCGCAGATGGGCAACATGGAACTGGCGTGGTCGATCGCCTTCCCGGATGCCTCGATCATGAGGTCCCAGGGCGCGATCGTGGGCGACAACCTGTTCTATCCGGTGGCGGAAGCCGGCAAGATGTATGCGCTGGACCTGAGCGATCCAGCGAAGCCCTGCGTGCAGTGGGTCTATTCAACGCCTGGCGAAGCGCCGCTGCGCACGAGCGTGGCGTATGGCGTTCTTGGCGACGGGACGCCGCTGCTGGTGTTCGCAGGTATCGACTCGACCGTGCACGCAGTGGACCCGCGTACGGGCAAGGCGCTCTGGACGAAGCCGGTGGGCGTCTATTCCCACTCGATGACGACGGGCACGCCCAGCATCGTCAAGGATCGCGTGATCGTGCCGGTGGCGCAGTTCGAGATCTCGGTTGCGGCCGACAACGCTCACGACTGCTGCACCAACCATGGCTACGTGCTCTCGCTCGATCCGAAGACGGGCGCCGAGCAGTGGCGATACGACACGATGGAAGACGCCAAACCGCTGCGTGATCGCGGAGACGGCAAGCAGCTGAAAGGTCCGTCAGGCGCGCCGATCTGGAATTCGCCAGTTGTGGATGAGGGACGCGGGCTGGTGTTCTTCGCGACGGGGGAAAGCAACTCGCCGCCGGCGCACAAGAACACCAACGCCGTGATCGCGATCGACCTCAAGACCGGCAAAGAGAAGTGGAGCTTCCACGCGACGCCGGACGACATCTTCAATTCAGGATGCGGGCTCAATCCGGCAGCAACCAAACTCAATTGCACGAAGACACCGGAGACAGTCTATCGCGACGTCGACTTCGGCGCGTCGGTGATCCTCGGCAAGGGCAGCGATGGCAAGGAACTGCTCTATGCGGGGCAGAAATCCGGATCGGTGTGGGCGTTTGAACCCGCGACGGGCAAGGTCGTGTGGCGCAAGGCGCTTGGCACCGGCGGCCCGCTGGGCGGCATCCACTGGGGCATCGCGTTCGACAACGACACGGTCTATGCGCCGATCACCAGCGTCGGCGTGCCGATTCCGGGCGAGTGGGAGGGCGATCCCACGATCAAATCGGGCCTCTACGCGCTC
>JAVBYB010000369.1 GCA_030824255.1 bacterium | reverse complement strand
CGCTCTCAACACCACGCGCATTCCGACCCTGCCGAAGGATCTCGCGCTTGAGCGCCGCCTGTTGGAGGCTGCCGCCTATCGCGACCTTGGCCGCTTCGATCATGTCGTCGAGCTGATGGAGCCGCTCGAAGGCCGTGAGGCCAAGTCGCTCCTCGCTGACGCCTTCTGGCGCGACCGGAAGTGGACTGAATCCGCTCGCGCGCTTCTTTCAATGTTGCCGCCGGCAGGGCAGGCCACAACGAAAGATGCAGATCTCGCCTTCAAGGCCGCCATCGCCGCCCGCATGGCGAAGGACGCGGGAATGATCGCGCAGGCGCGCAGCTATGCGAAAGCGATGGCCGGCAATCAAAACAAGGCCAGCTTCGACCTCATCACCGCGCAAGCCGACGTCTCGGGCGCCAGCGTGTCCGAAGCGGTCCGCCGCCTCGCCGATGCGCCGCGCGTGGACGCTTTCGCCACCGCCATGAAAGCCCGCTTCGAGGCCCCGAAGACCACGCCGGCCGGCTAGCCCGCACACGCCGCGCAAAATCTTCTCTCGGAATCCTGGATCGCATCCTGAACAAAATCAGCGCGCTAAGTGTGGGACGGCCGAACTGCAAAAATAAAGTCGGGTCTTTCTCCATCCCACCCCTCTTTCACCGGCCCCATCTTGTTCGCCATGACACGAGCACGGATACGCACATCTGGCTTAGGCAACCCGCCGCGTCCCCAGCATTGGCTGGTCGCGGCGCTGTGCGCGTTCGTGAGCCTCGTGGCTCAACTCTTCCAACCCAGAAGGAAGTCTTCCCGGACTGCCACACCCCGCGTGGCCGTCGACGCGCAGCGTCGAACAACGACGCCAACGCAAACCATGGACGCCACCCCCACACACGCGTCATTCTCGGGTACGCCGAAGGCGCATCCCGAGAATCTCGGTTGCCAAATCCGCAGGAACTCTCGCAGTCCCTCCGCAGCAATCAACCAGGATGCTCGGGACAAGACCGAGCACGACACCGTTGATGCGGTCGAAAGTCCGTGGCCACCCATCCCTGTCATTCCGGACGCGCGCACGCGCGATTCGGAGCTCAGGAGCCGCGCGCACCAACGTCATCCTCGCGCCAAATGCGAGGCTGACTCCACGAACGCGCACCTGATCTGACCCAAGCTGACCCGTCAGCGCGTCGCCCCTCGGCCTCCGGCCGCAGGGAACGCTCCCGCTTGCCTACCGCCCCAGCTCGCGCGTGGCTTCCTCGACGCCCTTAACGGTCATCGGGAACATCCGCTGCGGGCCGATGATCTGGCGGATCACATCGGTCGATCCCGAATACTCCCATCCCGTGGGATGCGTCGGGTTCAGCCAGACGAGGTGCGGATAGACATCAACGAAGCGCTGCAGCCAGACCGCGCCCGGTTCTTCGTTCCAGTGCTCGACGGAGCCGCCCGGATAGGTGATCTCGTAGGGGCTCATCGAAGCGTCCCCCACGACGATCACTTTGTAATCGGCCGGGAAGCGATGCAGCACATCCCATGTCGAGATCTTGTTCACGCCGCGCCGGCGATTGTCCTTCCACACGCCCTCGTAAATGCAGTTGTGGAAGTAAAAGAACTCAAGGTTCTTGAACTCCGTCCGCGCCGCCGAGAACAGCTCCTCGCAGGCCTTCACGTGCGGGTCCATCGAGCCACCGATGTCGAGGAACATCAGCACTTTCACGGCGTTGCGGCGCTCCGGCCGCATCACCACGTCGATATAACCTTCCTTGGCGGTCTTCCTGATCGTGGCGTCGAGATCGAGCTCTTCCTCGGCCCCGTCGCGCGCCCATTTCCGCAGGCGGCGCAACGCCACCTTGAGGTTGCGCGTGCCGATCTCCACCCCGTCGTCGAGGTTCTTGAACTCACGCTTGTCCCACACCTTCACTGCCCGCTGATGGCGGGATTCCTTCTGGCCGATCCGCACACCCTCGGGATTGTAGCCATAAGCGCCGTACGGAGATGTCCCGGCCGTCCCGATCATCTTGTTACCGCCTTCATGGCGTTTCTTCTGTTCGGCCATCCGCTCCTTGAGCGTCTCCATGAGCTTGTCCCAGCCGCCCATGGCCTCGATCATTTTCTTCTCGTCGTCAGAGAGGAATTTCTCGGACAGCTTCTTCAGCCACTCCTCGGGGAACTGGTGGATGTCCACGCCGTCGGAAAAACTGTCGAGACCCTTGAAGACGTGACCGAACACCTTGTCGAAGCGATCAAGGTGCTTCTCGTCTTTCACGAGCGCCGCGCGCGAGAGATAGTAAAAGTCCTGCACTTCATTGCCGCCGTCGCCGCCGACAACGCCCTTGTCCATCGCCTCGAGCAGGGTGAGGTATTCCTTGAGCGTGACAGGCACCTTTGCGGCGCGTAGCTCATGGAAAAAATGCTGGAACATGGGGGCCTCTTGGGCGGCTTCCGGCGGGCAGGGGATCAACCTAGCCGGAAGCCGCCTCAAGGGCAAAGGGGTCTGGAAACGCTAAGACCCGGATCAGCCCGCGTCGTCGCCGCTCGGCGGGCCGCCCGTCTCATACTGCATGGCCTGCAGCAGCGGACGCACGGTCTTGGCCGGCAGGGCCTCGAACGACGCCAGCTCGATTTCGTAGGCAGCCGCGCCATTGCGCTCGACCTTGATCGATTTCGGCCACTTCACGCCATTGCTGGCGATCTCGCCCGAGAATTTGTAGACCTCGGAGATCGCAGCGCCCGTCTTGGGGTCGGTGCCGGAATAGCTGGCCTGGACCAGCTTGCCCGAGGCGTCGATCGTAAGCTCGACCGGCTGCGCCTTCGGATGCGTCACTTTCACGGTGCGCGTGCCATCGGCCGCGGCTGGCTGGTCCGTCACGGTCGCGCCATCGGCCTTCAGCGGCGTCAGCAGCATCAGGCTGTAGAGGCCCAGCTGTTCGTTCTGGAACTTGGCGCCGGCGGGCTCCTTCGGAACCCAGGTCACGCGGTTCACGTCCCACGCCTTGCCCTGTTCGGCCTGAACAGTGTTGGAGGTTTTCTCTTCCTTGCCCTTGGCCCAGGTCGTTACACGCAGGAAATCGAAAGGACGCACGAGGATGGCGGCGCTTTCTTCCGCGACCTTGCCGTCGGCGGTCACCTTCGCCGCGCCGGTGAAGAACACTTCCTGCACCTTGCCGAGGGCCGCTTCACCGCCAGCCGCCTCGATTGCCGTATCAAGGACGCTCTTGCTTGCAGCCGCCATCTGGCCGCCGGAATCCTGAGACGCTGTCGTGGCGCAGGCGCCCAGCGCCATAAGCGCGGCAGCCGCCATAAGCGTGCTTTTGGAAATAGACATTCTGGTCACTCCCCGTGGGTCAATTCGCCGGCGTTGTCCGCCGATCCTGCCCTGCCTTAACCCATCCCCCCACCGTCTGCGAAGCACCCCGGGGCAGGGACAGGCACAAAGAGCCGTGATCGGGCCGGGATTAAATTCAGACCACTTTGAGCTGCATCAAGGCTGTCATCCGCAGGCCAGCTGGGCCGCATCAATCAAACCCGCCGCTATTCATGGATTTGGCGTCCCTGCAGCACGGCTTCCTTGCCGCGCTACGGCAAACCCGCCCGGAGACGGGAACGCCGGCGGGCAATTTTGCCGCAGGCCTCGCTAGCTCGTCTTGCCCCTGAGCGACGCCAGCGTGGACTTCGCATTATACTGCTTCGGCCCGCCTGCCAGCGCCTCGCCCTTGCCCATGACGATCACCAGCGTCTGGTTGTTCCTGTCGCCCATCTTGCCGTCGACCTTGCTGGCGATCTCGAACCACTCATTGCCCTTGTCGAGCGTGACCTGCGCTGCGCGCGCCAGTGTGCGCTCTCCCACGACCTTCTTGGTCACGTCCGCGCTCGGCGCTTCATAGACGATGCGAACGCGCCCGCCGGACATGGCCTCTTCGGTAAAGCCGGAAGGCTCAGGCGCTCCGGTCGGAAGCGATGGCATGGATGAACATGCCGACGCTCCAAGCGCGGCGAGGGCGACAAGAAGGTGCAGCTTCATATCTGGCTCTCTCTGAAGTCCCCGGCGCCCAAGGGCAAGATACGCCTGGATCGGCTTCAGGTTCCACCCTCACGGCGAACGCGGCAGGAACTCCGGCGTCTTCCGCGCCTTCGTCCGCTGCTCGTAAGCGAAGGCAAGCCCGATCAGCGTCTCCTCGGACCACGCCGCGCCAAAGAAGGACAGCCCGACCGGCAGATCCCGCACATCGCCCATCGGCACGGTGATGTGCGGATAGCCCGCCACCGCCGCCAGGCCTGACGCCGATCCGAGGAAGTGGTCGCCCGTCACAAGGTCCGTGGTCCAGGCCGGTCCGCCCGTCGGCGCGACAATGGCGATGATAGCGTTGTCGGCGAGGAACTTGTCGATGCCGTCCTCGCGCGACAGGCGCGCCGCCAGAGCTTTGGCGTCGAGATACGCCTTGTCGGTCAGGGCAGGGGCCTTTGCCGCTTCCTCGAACAGGTCCTGATTGAAGAACTCCATTTCAGCGGCCGTCGCGGCGTTGAACGCAATGACATCATCCAGCGTTCGCGATTTCACCGCCTCCGGCGTGGTCGCGAGATAGGCATTCAGTCCCGCCTTGAACTCCGCCAGCAGGATCGTGAACTCTGCCCCGCCCATCTGCCCACGCGCCGGAAACGCCGTGAGGTCCACCAGCTCCGCCCCGGCCGCCTTCAGCTCGTCCAGCGCCTGTTCGAAAGCTGCATCAGTCGGGCCGTGATAGCCGGCCAGGAATCTCGCGACGCCGATCCGCTTGCCCTGCAGCGCGTTGGGGTCGAGCGCCTTGGTGTAGTCCTGCTTACGCGTATCGGCTTCCGCCGTTGCAGGATCACTTGGGTCCGTCCCCGCCATCACCGTAAGCATCAGGGCTGCGTCCGCCACGGTCAGCGTCATAGGTCCAGCCGTGTCCTGCGTCGCGCTGATCGGCACGATATGCGTGCGCGCAACCAGCCCCACTGTCGGCTTCAGCCCCACCACGCCATTCGCCGAGGCCGGGCACACAATCGATCCGTCCGTCTCCGTCCCCACAGTCGCCGCAGCCAACCCCGCCGCCATCGCAGACCCTGACCCGGACGACGATCCGCAAGGATTCCTGTCCAGCACATGCGGGTTCTTCGTCTGCCCGCCCACCGCGCTCCAGCCCGAAGTCGACCCGTTGGAGCGGAAATTGGCCCACTCGCTGAGATTGGTCTTGCCGAGGATCACTGCCCCCGCCGCGCGCAATCGCGCCACCAGCGGCGCATCCCGCCCCGTCACATTGTCCTGCAACGCCAGCGAGCCCGCCGTCGTCGCCATCGGGCCCAGCGTCTCGATATTGTCCTTCAGCAGTATCGGCACGCCGTGCAGCGCCCCGCGCGAGTTCCCCGCCGCCATCTCCGCGTCCAGCTTCCGCGCATCCGCCAGTGCATCGGGATTGATCGTCAGGACGGCATTCAAGGTCGGCCCCGCATCGTCCACCGCCGCGATCCTGTCG
>JAVBYB010000046.1 GCA_030824255.1 bacterium | reverse complement strand
GTCGATTACCCCACCGCCACCGAACTAGATCGCAGCCAGCTCGGCGTCTCCGGCTGGCGCGCCATCACGAAGCCGGGCGTCGCTGGCGCAGGCTACGAGTTCGCAGTCTTCCAGGGCGGCACGTATTTCCGCGCCGTGGGCGAAGGCCAGTTCTACGGCGTCTCCGCCCGCGCCCTGTCCATCGGCACGGGCTCGACCGGCGGGGAGGAGTTCCCGCACTTCACTGATTTCTGGATATTCGAACCCCGGAGAGCGGACGACAGCCTCGACGTGATCGCGCTGGCTGACAGCGAGAGCGCATCGGCTGCCTATCGCTTCGTTCTCCGGCCGGGGAGCGCCGCCGCCGTCGATGTCGTGGGGGAGATCACCCCGCGCGCCGATTTCTCCGAGGTTGGCGTCGCTCCCCTTTCTTCCATGTACCTGCACGGCCCCGCCGACATGGCAGGCCAGATCGATCAGCGCCCGCGCGTCCACGACAGCGATGGGCTCAGCATCGTGTCGGCATCGGGCGAGCACATCTGGCGCCCCCTCGCCAACCCCGGTTACGTCCAGCAGTCCGCGTTCGCAGGCGCGCCCGCACGCTTCGGCCTCGAACAGCGCGACCGTGTTGCTGCGAACTACGCCGACAACGAAGCCCGATACGATCGTCGCCCCAGCGTCTGGATCGAGCCGGTCGGCGACTGGGGTCCGGGCGAAGTCCGCCTGCTCGAAATTCCGACGATCAACGAATATGCCGACAACATCGCCGCCTTCTGGCGCCCGGCCGAGCCTTGGGCCGCCGGCGAGGCTTATCGCATTGCCTATCGCCTGCACTGGTCGGCAACGCCGGCGCCGGGCCCTGCCCGCGTCGTCGACACGCGCGTCGCGCTGGCGCCGGAATCCAGCGACCTGCACCGCTTCGAGATCGATTTCGCAGGCGAGGCGCTCGTCGCCGCCGATCTCATCTCCGACGTCTGGTCGACCGAAGGCCAGCTTTCCAACATCCGCCTCACGCGCACCGGCACAACAGCCGCGCGCCTGAGCTTCGACCTCGCTCCGGGCGCCTCGCGCACGGTCGAGCTTCACGCCGCCGTGCATAGCCCGACAAACCAGCTAACAGAGACGTGGTTGTTCCGATGGACGCCAGAGTAAAAGCCGATCTGCAGCTCGATGCTGCCGACATTGCTGCGCCGATGACGCCGCCAGCCGCCCCGCTGTCCATGCCACAGCAGGGCATTTCGGCTGTGCGAACGAACCTTGTCGGCGACGCAGACACGCGCTGGCGTCTCGGCGTGGTGATCGCGCCCGCACTGATCGTCGCCGCCTTCGCGTCGGGCCAGGCCTGGGCCGCCTTCTCCTCGGATGGCATGTCGCTGCTGGAATGGGTGGCGCTCGTCCTCCTCGCCCTCAACATCGCATGGATCACGCTGGCTGGCGCCACAGCCGTCGCCGGCGCCGTGATGCTCGCCATGCGCAAGCCAGAACAAGCCACACCGCAACTGACGCCGCTCGACACCACGTCGCTCACCGCCATTGTCTTCCCGATCCGCAACGAGGACCCGGCGCGCGTGACGGCCGCCGCACAGGCGATCCACGACTCGCTCGCCCGCGCGCGTTCCGACAACGCCTTCGAATTCTTTTTCCTCAGCGATACAAACGACGAAACCGTCGCCCGCGACGAGGAAGATGCGATCGAGCGCCTGCGCGCCACGCGTCCGGAGGCAGCGATCTTCTACCGCCGCCGCGAGAACAATCACGGCCGCAAGGCCGGCAATATCGCCGACTTCGTGCGCCGCTGGGGCGCTCGCTACGACTACATGGCGGTGATGGACGCCGACAGCCTGATGTCCGCGCGTGCGCTGACCGAGCTGGTCCGCCGCATGGACGCAGCCCCGCGCACCGCCCTCATCCAGACAGTGCCCATGCTGGTCAACGCGCAGACGATGATCGCGCGCTCGCAGCAGTTCGCCATGCGCGCCTATGGTCAGATCTTCGGCGAAGGCCTGGCCTGGTGGTCAGGCGGCGCCGGAAATTTCTGGGGCCACAACGCCATCATCCGCGTCCGCGCATTCGCCTCCCACGCGGGTCTTCCGGTGCTGCCGGGCAAGGGTCCGCTCGCGGGCCACATCCTCAGCCACGACTTCGTGGAGGCCGCCATGCTTCGCCGCGCGGGCTGGCGCGTGCAGATCGCGCCGGAGATCGGCGGCAGCTTCGAGGAATCGCCGCCGACCATGGAAGACATGTCCGCCCGCGATCGCCGCTGGGCGCAGGGCAATCTCCAGCACCTCAAGCTGATCGGCGCTCCGGGCTTCGATCCGGCCAGCCGGGCTCACCTTCTCTCGGGCGTGATGGGCTATGTCTCGTCCCTCCTCTGGTTCTCGCTGATCATTGTCGGCGCGCTGCAGGCCTGGTCGGGCGCTGCCGGCCTTCACGCCTCGGCGACGCCGGGCGCATCGCTCCTGCTGATCACCGGCGTCATCGTGCTCTCGCCCAAATGGCTCGCCTTCCTGTTGTGGACTGCCGGGCGCCTGCCCGGCTGGGGCCGCAGCCCGGGCTTCCTCGCCGGCCTTGCAATGGAAACCGCCATGTCCGCCGCGACCGCGCCGATCATGATGGTCAACCAGGCGCGCGCCGTCATCGCGCCATTCCTGGGCCGCGACGCCGGCTGGCGCCCGCAGGCGCGGGTCGCCACGCGCTCGGGCAGCGCTTCGCAGTATCGCCTTCAGATGATGTTCGGCCTCGCCCTGTGCGCCACCATGGCGGTCAATGCGGGCTTCGCCGCCTGGACGCTGCCGGTCGCCGCCAGCCTTGTCTTCGCCGCGCCAATCGCTTGGGCATTCGCCTATGCACCGCCGCGCCGCTCGTGGCTGTGGCGCGCCCTGGCGACGCCTGAAGACCTGCGTCCGCCTGCAATCGTCAGCGCCACCCGCCGCGCCGCCACCCGTCTCTCATGGGCCACCGTGAACAGCTCCGGCGCCGTGACGCCCATTCCCGCGAAAGACGTCAAAGCCGGCAGCATCGCGGCCTGAAGCCGCCTGCCAAGCCTGAACGCGTCAGCCAAGCCTGAGGCGTCAGCCAAGCCTGAACGCGTCAGCGCGAGCGCAGCGGCTCGACGGCATCTTCATGTCTGAAAATCTTCCAGGCCAACCCGCCGAGCCGAAGCGGGCAAATCCCGCGAAGGCTGGTGGGCGGTACAGGGATCGAACCTGTGACCCCTACCATGTCAAGGTAGTGCTCTACCGCTGAGCTAACCGCCCCTTCCGATTGGAAGGCCAGCCTTGGAAGGCGCGTCTAATGCCCCTTGTCGGGGCGGTCGTCAATGGCAGGAAAGTGCGACTGTGAGGCTGCCGTCTCAGGCCGCCATCACCCGCTCCACCTCGTCCACCAGTTCGCGGAGGTGGAACGGCTTGGAGAGCACCTTGGCGCCTTGTGGCTGGGGCCCGCCTGCGGACAGGGCCACGCCGGCAAAGCCCGTGATGAAGACGATCTTCATGGCCGGATCGAGTTCCGCGCCCCGACGGGCCAGCTCGATGCCATCGAGGCCCGGCATGACGATATCGGTCAGCAGCAGATCGAAGACCTCACGCTCCAGCGCCTTCAGCGCGGAGCGTCCTTCGTCATAGTCTTTCACCGCATGTCCGGCGCGCTTGAGCGCGTTGACGAGGAAGCCGCGAAGGCTGTCGTCGTCCTCGGCGAGAAGAATCTTGGCCATGGCGTCCTGAACTTCCAACCCGGGTGTACGGTACGATTTGTGATGCGTCGTGGTAAAGCAGGTATAAACAGACGGGCTTGACCCGGCGCGGCGGTCCGAAAATATGGTCGAAATGTTTCCCGGGCTGACGATCTTCTCGGATCCGGGGTCGAATGACCCCGATTCCCGCTTCGCCGAGGGCGCGTCCCACGCGGAACGGCCCGGCTTCTCATTCTCGATCGACGAGCCCGTTTCGGTCGTGTCCCCTGTCGTTTTCGCCTCCCCCCACTCGGGACGCCTCTATCCCAAGGGATTTCTCGATACCGCCATCGCAACGATGATCGACCTGCGGCGCATCGAGGATGCGTATGTCGACCGCCTGCTGGCAGACATTCACCTGTCGGGAGCGCCTGTGATCTGCGGGCTTGTGGCGCGCGCCTATGTCGATCTGAACCGGGCGGAGTCCGAAATGGACCCGCATATGTTCGACAACCCGGCTCCCTCTTGGTTTACGCAGCGCTCTCCTCGGGTGGAAGCCGGCCTGGGGTGCGTTCCGCGCGTGGCCTACAACGGCGCGCCCATCTACGGCCGGAAGCTCCCCCGGAGCGAGGCGGACAGGCGGCTGGAGAGTGTTTACCGGCCCTACCACAGGGCGCTGGAGGCGCTTCTGAGGCGCGCACAGGCGATGTTCGGTCAGGGCTGGTTGATCGATTGCCACTCCATGCCGGCTGAAACAGAGCCCAACGCGAAGTCTCCGGACATCGTTATCGGGGATCGTTTTGGCGCATCCTGCTCACCGGGACTGGCTGATCTGGTCGAGGGCCTTTTCCGGGATCGCGGCTATACGACGGCTCGAAATTCGCCCTATGCGGGTGGCTTCGCAACCCTGGCGCATGGTCAGCCCGCGCTCGGACGGCATGCCCTGCAGATCGAAATCCGGCGGCGTCTTTACCTGGATGAGGCGAGCGTCGAACCAAACCAAGGTTTCCTGACGCTACGTCAACACATGGCCGAAATTGCTGAGGCAATTTGTGCCTTCGCACGCCGAGAAGTTGGATTGAATGACGGTTTTGTAAAGAAAAAGGCCGCGCTGGATGCCAGCGCGGCCAGAAGTTTAGGGAGGAAACGCCCATAAGGGCAGCGGCTCCGAAGAGCCACGTTTTGGTTTTACGCTGCAGCGCAAAAAACTCAACCCGGTTTCTCGCACATGCGGCGAATTTCCGCAGTTTATAAGTGAAAAGCCCATTCTGCCGGGTTCTAAGGCACCCCTGTCCGATTGTTGTTCACCCGGTTTCCTGCTGCGTCGCACAAAGTTCACCAACGGCGTGTGGCAAGCGCCTTGCTGATCAACCTGCTGACGGTCCCTGATTGGTACGGGCCGTGCGTAGTGGGAGTTCGAGTATGGCCACGGATGTGGATATCTATGTCGGCAAACGGCTTCGTCGCCGCCGCCGGCTGCTGGGCCTGACCCAGCAGGACCTGGCTGGCCAGGTCGGCGTGCGTTTTCAGCAGATCCAGAAGTACGAGTGCGGTGCAAACCGCATCACGGCGAGCCGGCTGTTCGGCCTGGCCACGGCTCTGAACGTCAACATCAACTATTTCTTCGACGGCCTCGCGCCCGACGGCAAACAGGCTCCGGCAAACGACCAGGCGAATGATCGCCTGTCCGGCGACATCCTTTCGCAGAAAGAGACGCTGGAACTCGTTCGCGCCTATTACCGCCTTGGCGAGCGTCCTCGCCGTCGTCTGCTCGACCTGGCGAAAGCCCTGGAAGTCGATCCGGCGGACGCTGTCGCCTCCTGAGGTAGGCCAGCACCACTGCGC
>JAVBYB010000143.1 GCA_030824255.1 bacterium | reverse complement strand
ATGACACTTCAACCACGAAGACACATAAACCAGCTGCGCAAACGCCGCTGCATGGCTCTCCGGAAACCCGTAAGATCCGAAACCCTTGATCTGCTCAAAACACCTCTGCGCGAAATCACGCTGATAGCCGCGGCGAACCATACCCTCGACCATCTTCTCCTCGAATAGATGCATCGTTCCAACATTGCGGAATGTCGCCATCGCGCGGCGCAACTTGTTCGCATCCACCGCAGAAAATTCCGCAGCAACAATCGCAAGCTTCATCGCTTGTTCCTGGAACAACGGAACGCCCAATGTCTTGTTGAGAATGTTGTAGAGCTCGTCAGGATGACCATACTGCTGAGCAGGCGCAGGAAAGGTGACTTTCTCTTCTCCGTTGCGGCGTCTCAGATAGGGATGCACCATGTTTCCCTGGATCGGTCCCGGACGCACGATCGCAACCTCGATCACAAGATCGTACAGTTTTTTTGGCTTCATCCGTGGCAGCATGTTGATCTGCGCGCGACTTTCGACCTGAAAGACGCCAAGTGAATCACCTTTGCCAAGCATCTCGTAGACAGCAGGATCTTCTATCGGAAAGTCCCTCAGACCATAACGCCGTTCACCATGCCGATAGAGAATATCGCGCGCCTTTCTGATGCATGTGAGCATTCCAAGGGCAAGAACGTCAATCTTCATCAAGCCCAATGCGTCGATATCGTCCTTGTCCCACTCGATGAATGTTCGATTATCCATCGCCGCATTGCCGATGGGAACAAGTTCATCAAGTCGTCCCTGTGTCAGGACAAATCCGCCAACATGCTGAGAGAGATGCCGAGGAAAATCCAGTAATCGATGGGCATAAATCAGAGCGCACCGAAGAGCAGGATTATCCGGATCAAGCCCGGCCTGCGTCAACTGTTGCCGCGCAGGTTGATCACCCCAGCTTCCCCACACAAGGCCGGATAACTGCGCCATCACATCGTCGCTCAAGCCAAACACTTTTCCGACTTCGCGCATGGCGCTGCGTGGCCGATAATGAATTACAGCAGCAGCAATACCGGAGCGGCGCTCTCCGTAACGCGCATAGATATGCTGTATGATTTCCTCGCGACGCTCATGCTCGAAATCTACATCAATGTCTGGAGGCTCATCACGCTCATTGGACAAAAAACGTTCGAACAAAACATCGAATCCGGCGGGACTGACAGATGTGATCCCGAGCACGAAACAGACCGCTGAGTTGGCCGCCGAGCCTCTTCCCTGGCAGAGGATGCCTTTGTTTTCTGCGACCCTCACAATGTCGAAGATGGTAAGAAAATATTGTGCGATCTTTCTTTTTTCGATGAAGCGCAGCTCCTTGCGCAATAGGCGTTTGACCTTCTTTGGAATGCGCCAGTTGTATTTCATTCCCGCGTGAAACCAGGTTCGGTTCTCGAGATACTCCTGATCGGTCCATCCGGCTGGCACAGGCTCCTGCGGATATTCGTATTTAAGCTGACCGAGATCGAAATCTATCAGGCGAGACAGCATTTGCGTCTCTTCGATCGCCTCCGGTGCTGCGCGTAGCAAGCGAACCATTTCTGATGCAGGCTTGAGATAACGCTCTGCATTCATTTCGAGTTGGCGGCCCGCCGTCTCCAGTTTGACGCCTTGCCGGATGCAGGTCATGACGTCCTGCAGGTCGCGCTGGCCTGAATTGTGATAAAGCACGTCATTGGTAGCGATCAGGCGCACACCCGCCTCAGCTCCGATATGCTTCATCTTCGCAAGGCGGCGCGCATCACCCCCTCGCCTGTGCATTGAGACGCCCAACCATGTTGGCGCATAGGCGCGCACGCGCCTGAGCAGCGGAGCCAGACCTTCCAGCGTTTCCCCCGGCATGACGACAAGCAGCAGATCGCCCGCCAACCCCAGCAGATCCTCCAGAACGAGCCTGCATTCACCCTTGATCGCGCGACTCTCACCTGGTGGAGCCCGCAGGTTTCCCTCAGTCAGAATACGACAGAGACGCCCCCATCCTTGCCGGTTTGCTGGATACACGACGATGTCTGGTGTCCCGTCTATAAAGGCTAGACGGGCGCCTAAGCAAAGCTTGAACGCTTTTGCTCGTCTCTTGAGTTCAGTCTGCGAGGCTTTGAGCCTCTCTTCGTCTGGATGTTTTATCCAGCTGTTCTCGCCTGGAGACCCGCCATCCCGGACCTTACGCGGTATTGGAAGCCCATCCTTGCGAAACTGATTCAGCGCGACCCAAGCACGCACGACGCCAGCCACGGTATTGCGATCAGCAATGCCAAGTGCGCTATGGCCGAGCAAAAGCGCCTGAAGCACCATGTCCTGTCCGTGCGACGCGCCACGTAAAAAGGAATAGTTGGTGGCGGCGACCATTTCTGCATACGCGACCCCGGTCGGTGTATGTCCGACAAACAGAGGCAAATCGTGCGCGTCGGCTGCGGCGCTCATCCGAAAACCCCATGCAGATACCAAGTGGGTTGCACGCCATCACCGTATTCGCCCACGCGGAACAGCCAGAAGCGACGACCTTGAACATCCTCGATGCGGTAATAGTCGCGCACGCCATCTGCAGGCTCCCGCCACCATTCCGGCGCGATACGTTCAGGTCCTTCAGCACGCAAGACATCGAATTTCTTCTGCCGCCAGAAGAAGCACCGTGGCGGGCCATCGGGAACCTCCGCAAACCTGATTTCGATTTTCTGGGGCGGACTGAACACCTGCGCCGGACGAAGCGGCGGTTCGTCGGTTGCAGGCTCTGGCCAGAGGTACGATGCCGTTGGATTGAAGCTGGCAGGCACGACACGCGCTGCACGATCAGGATTGTGCGTGTTCTCGGGCAGGAAGCGCACGACACGCGAAGCCCCGAAGCGCATTGACAGACGATCCGCGAGGTCTGCCACCTCATCATCTTCTATGGCGCGCCCATCCAGACCCGGCTGTAAAGCATTCAGAGGCTCTGCAGCCAGAATCGACAGCCGCACCTGGTCGAATCCGAAGCCGGGGTCGAGCGGATCGGCCAGCGCATCCAGCCTTTCACGGAAAAGCCGCAACAAGACGACGGACTCGCGCAGCGGTCTTCCTGCTTCCACAACAATACGACGAACTGCGCCGTCTGCGCGATAATAGCCTGCCTCGAAAACGCGCCCGCCTTCGCGTTGCTCTGCAAGCAGACAACATATCTCTCGGGCGAGGTCGGCCAATGCCGCCTCAATATCTGCGACATGTCCTATGGGCTCGGCAAAGCGGCGCTCTGCCCATATCATAGGTATGATCCGACGCGCCGTAAGCGGGGCTGGCACAGCGCCACGCAGTCGGTTGAGACGCACAACTATCTCTTCCCCGAAGCGTGCTGCAAAAAGCTCTCCGGGGCGATCGATCAGAGCACCTATGGTCTTGAGGCCCGCACGCTGGATCGATGTACAGTGATCATCAAGCAGCCCTAGCGCAACGATAGGCAGTTTGCGGATAGCGACTTCTTCCCCGCCTGGCGCGACGATGGCGGCGTGACCAAAGCGTGCAAGCGTACGCGCCGTTTCTGGCGCACTGGCGATCACTGTGCGTACATTCATGCCGGCGCGATGCAAACGCTGCGACAAGGCAAGACGCAGAGCAGCCTCGCTGCCGAACAAGTGATCGCAGCCCGTTATGTCGATCATCAAGCCATCAGGCTTGTCGATCATCACGACAGGAGAGATACGGTCACAATCTTCTGCAATCGCTTCAAGCAAGGCCGCATCGGCAAGGGGATCAGCCTCTTCTACCCAGAGATCCGGAATCCGCGCCCGTGCGTCAGCCAATGTAATTCCGGTCGAGAGTTTTGTTTCTCTCGCAGCACGGCTGAGGGCAACGATGCGCATGGCTCCCTGCTGCTTCTCAACGACAACGAGCGGCGGCTTATCCTGCGCGTCGACGCCCGCCCTCCGCATGATCCGATCGGCCGGCAGCCGCGGAAACCACACCGCGAGGAAGCGCCGTCCTGCGCTCTGGAATGTCGCTGTAGCAGAGGCGGTCACGGTTCCATTCCACGGTCCAGCCATGGCCAGCGGCGCCGGCCCGGTCTCTCAGAAGATCAGCGACGAAACAGGGGTGGCCGGGAGCGTCAGCCTCCAGCGGTCGAGATGGCGCAGACCTGATGCTCCATCGCGTGGCGGCGGCGCTGGGCGTCGGCGCTCCACCTGCCCGCACCATCAGCACAGGAAGGCTCGAACGGGCGGCGGCAAGTGAAAGCCTTCGGGTTGCCACAAGATCCAGCGTCTTGGGATCGCCCCACGGCTCCATCAATACCGCACCGAGGGGCGGACAACGCGCCGCCTCTTCTCCTGCACGCAGCACGGATGGGCCGTCACGCGCTCGTACAAGGATGAGCCTGTCTGGCGATAATCCGAGCTCAGCAAGACCTGGTGCATAGATCTCACCCATCTCAAGCCCGACAAAATCCTGACGCACCCACACGATCGGCCGCTTGTCCGATGCACGCAGCGCCAGCGTTACTGCGAAGGCTGCAGCGGCTGGCTCATTCGCCATGCCCTCGGCAAAAATCTCATGCAGCGCCCCGCGCACAATGCCGCCACCAAGGGCAGTATCCATGGCGGCCGAGCCCGTGGAGAAACGCGCGGCGGCAACCGGAGAGGAGCCACGCTCCAGCCGGAGAACCTTATCCCTCAACGCTTCGATTTCAGCTCGGGCCATACCGGCCGCCCTTTTGGATTGCGAGTAAGTTCTTGCTTTGTTCCATAAACGGTCCGCCCAGGAAAGAGTCAATCGCCTTTTGAAATAAAGGTCCGACGCTAGGCGCGTGTGGGCTGACCTCGATCCACATATTGACACTATGTATGCCAATATCTAAGAGCGGCGCAGGAGGACGTCCATGAAAGTGCTGCGCACGCCGGAAGAGCGATTTGTGGACTTGCCGGGGTTTGCCTGGCCCCCGCACTACCTGACCATCATCGACAGGGATGGGACAGAGCTGCGCGTCGCTTACATCGACGAAGGTCCGCGCGAGGCGGAGCCGATCCTCCTGATGCATGGCAATCCGACGTGGAGCTATCTCTACCGCAAGATGATACCAGGCTTGTTGAAGACAGGACGGCGCGTGATTGCGGTGGACCTTCCGGGCACGGGGCGGTCCGACAAGCCGGCGGAGCGCGCCAACTACACGCTGGCGAACCATTATGACTGGGCGTCGAAATGGTTTTCGGCGCTCAACCTCTCCAATGTCACGCTGTTCTGCCAGGACTGGGGCGGGACGATCGGGCTCTATCTCGTCTCGCAATATCCTGAGCGCTTCGCACGCGTGGTCGCCTCCAACACAGGCGTGCCGACGGGCGATGGTGAGAGCGACTTCATGAAGATGTGGGTCGGCATGATGGCTGTGGCCACCAGCTTTCCGTGGCCCATGCTGGAAAGCGGGATGGTGACCAAGTTGAGCGAAGCGGAGATCGCCGCCTATCGCGCGCCCTACCCCACGAGCGACTACGAGCTTTGCCTCATTACATGGCCGGGCCTGATCACGGTGCAGCCTGACAATCCG
>JAVBYB010000031.1 GCA_030824255.1 bacterium | reverse complement strand
TGCCCCCCCCCCAAAGAGAGCGAGTCGAACGGCTGCAACGGCTCCCCCAAAAGCCATGACAGGTTCCCAGAATGCGCTGTCTGCACTGCCGTTGTTGCTACTGATGCGCGGCTGTCTGGATGCAAGATAGTCGATCATCGGGACATAATCTGCAAGGTTGTCGCCCACCCTGCTGTTGGGTATCGGCATCCCTGGAACCCATTGCGAGGGGTCGTTCTGGATGGCCTGCCACAGCCAGTCGGCCGCTGGTGTCTGAGATGCGGCGGCTGAAATGGCTGCGCGTTCGGCCATCACGGTCTGGTATCTGGCGTCAGCCGCAGTGTAGCGTGCATAGTCTTCTGAAGTCACTGCAATCGTCCCGCCCGGAACGGTGACGACGTCGTCGGCTCTCAATCTCATCGGATCGAGATCCCGGTTGGCCGCCATCAAGACCAAGGTCCTTGCGCGAATTTCGGTATCACTCGCTCCGCCGGGGAGAGTTCGCTCCGCGATTGTCCAGAAGGAGCCCTTTTCGCCGACCGTCTCGGTATACGAGTAAGGGCCCTCGGGAAGGGCGATATCGAGAGCCAGTTCGTTGATACTAGAGAGGTTAGAGGGGATATAGTCTAACGCAATATCCTGCGCGGCCGCGCTCATTGCCTTCGCTGCGCCACCGATGCCGCCCTGTCGGTCGTGGCGGCCTGCGTGGACGGGCCCGCTGGCTTCTTCGGCGGCTGTCATTCGGGCCGCGTCTCTTGCTTCTGTCGCGCCACGCATCCGATCAGTGAGCATCGATCCGATTGCATTGCCGATCACATCCGGCAGCGCTGCGATTATGTTATCCCCGAAGTCCGTGCCGTCGATCAGCGAGCGTGTCGCGGCGTTGGCGATGGCCGACGCGCCGCCAGAGACACCGTGCGCCAGAAGCCCACCCACGTCGCCGCCGCCGAAGCGGTTTGCGAGGGCATTGGTGTTGATGTTGCTGGTGGCCGCCGCGCTGACGCCCGCCGCAGCGACCGCCGTCCACGAGAACTTGCTCTGCAGGCCGGTGACCACACCGATGCCTTGACCGACGGCGCTACTTACCATGGCACGGGCGCCAACCTGCCACAACTCGCTTCCGCTGATCCCGAAGTTGCCGACGCCTCCGACGCCGCCGCCAATGGCCGCAAGCGCAACCGCATTCCAGGAAAACCTGTCTTGGATACCGGTTGCTACACCAAACGTTTGGCTGGCAATCGATCCGGCCGCTCCCGCTATGGCGCCGCCCGCAATCGAGGCCGTTGTCGAAACAGCAGCTGTCCCTGCAGCGACTGCGCTCGCCGTAACCGCAGTAGCGCCGGCTGGCGCGAGCATGTTGGCCACCGCAGCAATGGCATGTGGGGCGATCCACGCTGTCACCACGACGGCTATGACCGTCATCAGAATCGCGCCCATCGCGCCGCAGTTCTTCTTGTTCGGCGGTTTGGGCGTCGCCGGCCCTAGTTCGCCCAGCGCTTGTGCGGGATCGTAGGGCTTGAACGTCGCGGCGTTGTGGGTGGAGCGCATCACGCCGGCGGGGATGCGGAGTTGCTGGCCGGCGATCAGCGCTGACTGACCGGCGAGGCCGTTGGCTTCGGCCAGCTTGTACCAGAGCGCGGCGTCGCCCCACAGGTTGGCGGCGATGCCGGCCAGTGTCTCCCCGCCGCGCACCGTGTAGGTTCCGCTCGCCGAGCCCTGCTCGTATGTGGTGATGGGATCGACGCCTTCCGCGAACGCGCCATGGGACGTGCCGCTGGTCGCGCCGTTGTGGAACGGGCCCGGCGAGGAGGGTTGAACCGCCGTCCTGTCCGCAATCGATACGTTGTAGGATGTCTCCAGCGTGCCGTTGTTGGTGATGTGGCCCATCTCCTTGCCACCGAAGCGGTAGAACCGTTCCACAGGCGACCCGGCGACGTAGTCCTCGGTCCAGCGCATCAGCGCCTGACCCGACAGGTCATTAAAATACCGCACGGTCTTCTGCTGCAGGAGGGGCACGCTGGGGTTTGTCACGCTGACCAGCTGCGCCCGCCCGCCGATGATCTCATAGGCATAGGGCGTCGTCTGCGTCGCGCTCTGCGTCACATCCAGCTTGTACTGAACCGAGGACGTCACCGCACCGTCATACCAGGCATAGGTGTTGGTGGTTTCAGAGGTGGCTTGCGGCGAGCCATTCGTCCAATTCTGCGTCGTGATCTTGAGCGGAGACCCGAGCGCGTAGGTCGCGCTCGAGCCCTGATCGTAGACGTAGCTCGACGTCGCCTGATAGGTGTCCGAGCCCCGCTTGGTGATCGCAACGTCGGTCGTGACCTGGCTCTTCTCGTTCCAGGTGTTGGTGCGGTGATAGACAAGGTTGGTTCCGGACTCACTGCCCTGATAGCCGCTGCCGGTATAATCCTTCTGCCAGGCGAGGCGGCCCAGCGCGTCGTAGTGATAGCGTCCGACAATCACACCAGCCGCGCTGGCATTGGCGCCGCTGCGCACTTCCGTCATGCGACCGTCGGCGTCGTAGCCATAGTCTTCCCGCGTGATGACCGAGGACGCATTCGTCCGCAGCGAGTAGGCGCGCTGGCCGGCATTGTCGTAGAAGATGTCCATGCCCTGCGAGCCGCGGACAATCGATCCGGAGCCCGGCGTTCCCTGGAAGACGCCTTCGGAGGTAACCACGCGGTTGAGCGCATCGAACCGGTACCAGTTGTTCCTGGTCACGGGCGAGCCGGATGTTCCGCCAGCAGAGTTGAGCTCGTAGAAACTCGAGGACGTGTGACGGATATTGCCCTGCGCATCGTATTTGTAGGTTGTGGACGCAGCAGGCGTGTTGGCGCCGGCCTCATACCATCCCGTCAGGCGGCCCAGCGCGTCATAGGTCGCGGTCGCATCCTGCTGCACGGTGTCGATGATGGCGACGCCACTTTCCGCCGGATGATACTCCCAGCCGTATTCAGGATTCTCGGGATCCATGAGCGGCGGCAGCTGAGGCTTCGGTCCCTGCCCCACCCACACCCAGTATTCCGCGTTGTAGTACGCGTCCTCGCCTTCCAGCTCATAGCGCTGGGACACCAGATTTCCGACTGCGTCATACCCATTGGTCTGCGTGCGCAGCAGCCAGTCGTCGCTCGTCGTCACGCCTTCGAGCGACCACGACGTGGCAAGACGGCCCGTGTTGAAGTAGGTGAGGTTCAGGTTGACCCCGCCGTCCTGGAGAACGATCCGGCCGGCCTTGTCGTAGGTCGAGGCCGAGGTGTTGCCGCCGAGATCGGTCCTGGAAATGGTGCGTCCGAACTGGTCCGTCTGCTCGGTGAGCGTTTTCGTGTTGGCGTAAGTCGTGACCTGCGTCCAGCCGCCGAACGTGCCCAGACCGTTGGTCGCGAGGCTGCCAGACCAGGTATAGCTGAACGATGTTGTGTCCCCGCCCGCAGAAATTTGCTGGATCAAACGACCTTGCGCGTCATAGGTATTGGTCTCCGCGTTTCCGGAGCCAAGCAGATTGTTATAGGTACGAGTTCTTTGTCCAAGACCATCGTACTCAAACGTCTCAATGAGCCCTCCCGGCCGGTCGGTTTGCGTAAGCCGCCCCATGGCATCGAAGGTCTGGCCGGTGACGCGCCCGATCTGATCCGTGACCCTGCGAGCGTCACCATGAATGTCATAGGCGGTTGCGACGACAGCGTTGTCGGCCGTCCGAACCGCGGTGACCAGCGCTTGATTTCCGCCGTGTCCTGTTCCGGCCAGCACCGTCAATCGCGTGAGGTTGCCATTGGCATCCCTGCTGGCGACAAGCCGACCTGAAGTATCATAGTAACGATGTTCGGTTGGACGAACGTTGGTGACTGCGCCCGTTTCGCTGGTGACTGCAACCTGCGGGCTTTCAGATTTGATCAACCGCCCCATCGTGTTGTAGGCGTAGTCTACCTGTGCGCCGAGCGCGTTGATCTCATATCTTGTTTCGCCGAATGCATTATAGGCGCGTTGCGTTTGTAGGCTCTGACGTGTCGTGGAATTGAGCTCGCGTTGCGGCTCGAATACCTCGACTGCCATGTTACGCCCATCATAGCGCGTGATCGTGGCGACGATGCCATCCTGATAGGTCGTTGCAATGTTGCCGCCCCACAATGTGCGTACAGCGGACATCGAGCTTATGTTTGAAATATCCGTCCCATCACTCGCAACTGCGAGCGTTTGGTTCCCGGCCCTGTCGTACATGAAGTACTTCCAAGTGCCGTCGCCGGACGTGGTCCGCCAGAGCCGCCCTGCTTCATCATACGAGAAAGTCTCGGCGAGCACATCGTTCATGCCGCGCGCCGATACTTCACCAAACGCGTTGTACTGCGTGGAGACACGGTCGAGCCCCGCGCGCGTCCAGTTCCCTCCAGCCTTTTTCATCGCTCCGGTTGTCACGACCCGGCCGAGGATATCGTAATCCGTACCTACCGCTTCATCTGCGGTGCTGGAGAGAGCGATGCGATTGTACTCTTCCCGCACCACCCTTCCTGCTTTGTCGTAGAAGTAGTCGCGCTCAAAGGAACCAGCGTCCGTCATCGTCTCGAGCCGGCCAGAATTGTCGTATGCGTAAGACGTTACCCTTTCAGCGGCATTGGAGGACCCGCGCTGACGCATGCGCGTGAGGTCGCTGAGCCCGTTATAGTAGTAGTCAACCGTCGGGTTAACGGTGAGACCGTCAACATCGGTATAGGCAGACCGAACTTCCCGAATAAGACGACCGCCCTGATCGTAAACATACTTGACCGTGTCTCCGAGCGTCTTGCCCAGACGATCGTTGGCGCCATCGATATCTATCCTGACGTTCCGGATTGCAATTTCCATTGGACCGGTGTTGGTCGTGTTCAAGCGGGTCAGGATCACTTCCAGACCCATGTAGGCGGCGTTGGCCGGAGCGCTCGCGCTTCCGCTGGCTGTTACGAACCCGCTATTGGCTTCGGTGTACGTCGTGGCAAGGCGGTCAATGTAAACACCGCTGGCATCCCAGAACGTCAGGAAAGCGTCTGTGCGAAGATCCGTGCCCGTGATTTCGCGCGTATCAAACGAGTAGCTTACTGCTTGCCCCGGCCGTACCGTATGGAGACCATCTGCCCGATCACCATTGGTCGCGAGAATAGCCCCGCCATGCTGCCAAGTCGGCCATTCGGGATGAGTAAGAGGTACATCCTGACGCAGGAACAGCGCCTTCTCACCCTGCACCGTTTGATCGTAGCGCAACTCGAGATTGTTCCAGGATGAAATCGCAGTCGGTAGGGTCGCACCGCTATTTTCGACATTCAGATTGCGGATCGCGATCTCGATTGGCGCCGCATTGCTGGTACCCGGCCGCAAGACCCAGATTTCGAGCGTGGCATAGGCCGCACCCGCCGGCGCTGTTGCGCTTCCGTCAACGCCGACGAATCCGCTATTGGCTTCGGTCCATGTGCTGCCCGCATGACCGAGGAAGGCCCCGCTGGCATCGAAAAATGCCAGCGCAGCATCGGTGCGAAGCGCCGTGTCAGAAATTTCCCGCACATCAAAAGAGTATTTCACTGTCTGGCCGGGCTGCACGGTATATCGGCCATCAGGTCTATCGCCGGCCAGTG
>JAVBYB010000121.1 GCA_030824255.1 bacterium | reverse complement strand
GGAGCTCGCCGATATCCCCGAGGTTCGTCCCTTCGATGGCAATCTCCGGCAATGGCAGCGCGAGGCGAATACGCTGAAAACGTCCGCCGATGAGCTGGAAGCCCGGCAGGCTGCTGATGGCTCCTACCCGACGCCGGCGGAAATTCGAGCTACCGCAGCGCAGTGGCGCGCCCTTGCCGAGGGTACGGCGGTTCCGCCGGCTGGTCCTGAGCCGTCAGGCCAGTAAACCCAAGGTCAAACTTTCCCGATAGCTGCCGTTTCCTTACGGCCTTACACAACGATTTGCCCCGCCCGCGATGATTCCCGGCCGGGGACCAGTACAGGTGAACCGACAATGATGTTGGATTTCCACAAGATCAGGCGCCTGCCGCCTTACGTGTTCGAGCAGGTGAACGTCACCAAGGCCGGCCTGCGCGCCAAAGGCGCCGACGTGATCGACCTCGGCATGGGCAACCCCGACCTCCCCACCCCCCCCCACATCGTAGAAAAACTCTGCGAAACCGCCCGGAAGCCGGACGTGCATGGCTACTCCGCCAGCCGCGGTATCATGGGTCTGCGCCGGGCTCTTTCTGGCTATTACGACCGCCGTTTCGGCGTGAAGCTTGACCCGAACAAGGAAGTTGTCGTCACGTTGGGCTCGAAGGAGGGTTTCGCCAACCTCGCTCAGGCGATCTCGGCGCCGGGCGACACGATCCTCGTCCCCAACCCCTCCTACCCGCTGCACTCATTCGGCTTCATCATGGCCGGTGCGAGCATCCGCTCGGTCGAGGCGCATTCGCCGGAGCAGTATCTTTCGAACCTCGGTCGCGCTGTGCGCCACTCGATCCCGGCGCCGACAGCGATGGTTGTTTGCTACCCGGCAAACCCGACGGCTCAGGTGGTCGATCTCGACTTCTACAAGGAGGTCGTGAAGTTCGCGAAGAAGCACGAGATCTGGGTGCTCTCCGATCTCGCTTACACGGAAATCTACTATGGCGATCCGCCGCCTTCGATCCTGCAGGTCGATGGAGCCAAGGATATAGCGGTCGAAGTCACGTCCATGTCCAAGACTTATGCGATGGCTGGTTGGCGCGTAGGCTTCGCTGCCGGCAACGAGAAACTGATCGCCGCACTGGCCCGCGTGAAATCCTACCTCGACTATGGCGCATTTACGCCGGTTCAGGTCGCCGCTGCTGCGGCTCTGAATGGTCCGCAGGATTGCGTGGACGAGATGCGCGAAATCTATCGCACGCGGCGCAATGCCATGGTGGAAAGCTTCACGCGTGCAGGCTGGGAAATCCCCGAGCCCAAGGCCTCGATGTTCGCCTGGGCGCCTATCCCTGAGCCGTTCCGCGAAATGGGATCGCTCGAATTCTCCCTGCGCCTCATCAAGGAAGCCCACGTGGCCGTGGCGCCGGGCGCCGGATTTGGTGAGCACGGCGACAATTATGTGCGCCTCGCACTGGTTGAGAATGAACAGCGTATCCGTCAGGCGGCGCGCAACGTACGGAAGTTCCTCGAGGCGAACGGCGTAAAGGCCAAGCCCGAAAAAGAACCGAAGGCGAAGCCCGAGGGCGCGCCGGCAAGGAAGGCAGTGGGATGACGGCGACGGGGAAAACGTTGAGGCTCGGCGTGGCTGGCCTTGGCACGGTGGGCGGGGGCCTGCTGAAGCTGATCGAGCGCCAGACAGAGTTGCGACTTCCGGGAAGACTGGAAGTCGTTGCCGTCTCGGCGCGTAACAAAAACCGCAATCGCGGCGTCGATATCTCGAAGTTCAAATGGTTCGATGATCCGGTGGAGATGGCGCTGTCGCCAGACATCGACGTGGTTGTCGAACTTGTCGGCGGATCTGACGGGCCAGCCAAGCGCACCGTGGAGGCCGCGTTGCGGTCTGGAAAGTCGGTCGTCAGCGCCAACAAGGCGTTGATCGCTGAGCACGGTATGGAGATCGCCGCGCTGGCGGAGAAGCACGAAGCGCACCTTCTTTTCGAGGCTGCCGTTGCGGGCGCGATCCCGATCGTGCGCGCTGTCAAGAACTCGCTGTCGGGCGTGATCGTCAGTCGCGTATCGGGTATCCTCAACGGGACGTGCAACTACATCCTGTCAGAGATGCTGCGCACTGGCGCCGCATACGAGACGGTTCTGTCTGAAGCGCAGCGACTGGGCTATGCCGAAAGTGACCCCTATCTCGATGTGTCTGGGGGGGACGCCGCGCACAAGGTTCTGATCCTTGCGGCCATCGCGTTCGGCGCGCAGCCCGACTTTAGCCAGGTGCAGGTCGAGGGTATCGACAAGATCGAGGCGATGGACATCACGCTGGCCAACAAGTTCGACTACCGCATCAAGCTGGTGGCGGAGGCGTTCCGCGCTAATGGTGGCGCGCGTTGCCGTGTGGCGCCCGTGCTTGTTTCCAAGGATCATCCGCTTGCGCAGGTGAACGGCCCCCTGAACGCAGTCGTTGTGGAGGGCGAGCCAGTTGGTCGCCTGACGTTCACAGGTCCGGGCGCAGGTTCTGGCCCAACCGCTGCTGCTGTCATGGGCGATCTTGCGCGCCTGTTCGAGGGACCGGCAACGCCGCCTCTGGGCAAGCCGACCAGCACACTGCTGCCGATCATCACGGTGGCGGATGGCGCGACGGATCAGGGATCGTTCTTCATCGGCGCCAAGTTGGCCGACAAGCCCGGCGTGTTCGCGGCGCTGACTGAGGAGCTCGCTGAGGCGGGCGTCTCGATCGACAAGCTGATCCAGGAGTCCGCTGGTGACACGGGCGCTGCACCTGTCGCGATCATGACGCATCCGTGCCCGCGTGCGGCCATTGAAAAAGCGCTGGCCCGCATCGCCGAGCTAAAGATCACTGCAGACGAACCGCGGCTGCTGCGGATCGAGACGCGGGCCTGATACAATGCGCGTGATTTTGGTCCTTGCCGTCTCACTTGTCGCGGGGTGTGCAAACGCGCAGGCTCCAGTCGAGATGGATAGATCGGGTTTCGTGTATGCCGAGCGAATGATCCCCGGGCTCGTCCTCGACATGAAGTATGTAGGCGATGAGAACTTCCTCGGACGTCCTGTCGTGGGATATGAGGCGCCCACCTGCCTGCTCACCACGCAGACGGTAATCGCGCTGGCGCGGGCGCAGCAGCTGCTGCAAGAGTTTGGACTCGGGCTCAAGGTGTTTGATTGCTATCGGCCAAAGCAGGCGGTCGCGGACTTTGTCGCTTGGGCGAAAGACCTCTCCGATCAGAAGCGAAAGATCGAGCACTATCCCAATATCGACAAGACGCGCCTGTTTGAGCTTGGCTACATCGCGGAGCGGTCAGGTCATTCGCGCGGGTCGACGATCGACCTCACCTTGGTGGATGCGCGTGATGGCAAGGAGGTCGACATGGGCGGGCGATATGACCTGTTCGATGCGACTTCATGGCCGTCCGACCAAACGGTAAGCACGCAGGCTCGCGCGAACCGCATGCTCCTGCGCAACGTGATGCGCGATGCGGGCTTCAATTCGCTTAAGGAAGAGTGGTGGCATTTCACGCTGCGCCACGAGCCGCATCCGGAGACGTATTTCGACTTTCCAGTCAGATAGTTTGCTTACTCGAGACCGTCGAGCACGCTGCGGATCGTATCCACTATCTGGTCTATCTGCGCCTTCTCGATCACCAGGGGCGGCGAGAGCGCGATGATGTCGCCTGTGACGCGGATCAGCAGGCCCTTGTCGAAGCAGATGCGGAAGGCTTCCAGCGCGCGGGCGGTTGGCTTGCCGGGGCGGGGCTCCAGCTCGATGCCGCCGATTAGACCGAGATTGCGTACGTCAATCACATGGCGCGCATCACGCAGGGAGTGCAGTGCCTCCTCCCAATAGGGGGCGAGTTCCGCTGCACGCTCGAACAGGCGCTGTTCCTTGAACACCTCAAGCGTCGCCAAGCCGGCTGCGCACGCTAGCGGATGGCCGGTCATTGTGTAGCCATGGAACAGCTCGATCGGCGTTTCAGACGCGGCAATGATGGTGTCATGCACCTCACGCGAAGCAGCAACGGCGCCCATCGGCACGGTAGCGTTGTTGATCGCCTTCGCCATGCTGATGATATCAGGCTTCACGTCGAAATACTGCGTCGCGAAAGGCGCGCCGAGGCGGCCAAATCCCGTGATTACCTCGTCGAAGATCAGCAGTATGTCGTGCTTGGTGCAAAGCTCGCGGAGGCGCTGGAGATAGCCCTCCGGCGGTACAAGCACGCCGGTTGAGCCAGCAACAGGCTCCACGATCACGGCGGCGATGGTGGAGGCGTCATGAAGTTGCACGAGACGCTCCAGCGTATCGGCATACTCGGCGCCATGTTTCGGCTGGCCTCTGCTGAAGGCGTTGCGGGAAATATCATGCGTGTGGGGCAAGTGATCGACCCCGCCGACCATGGGGCCGAAATTCATCCGGTTGCGCGTGATGCCGCCGACCGTCATGCCGCCGAAATTGACGCCATGATAGGCGCGCTCGCGCCCGATCAGCCGATACTTGTTCGGCTTCCCGCGCGACTTCTGATAGGCCAGCGCGATCTTCAGAGCCGTTTCGACGCTCTCCGATCCGGAGTTGACGAAGAACACACGATCCAGCCGGTCGGGCAAGAGGCTAGTCAGGCGATTGGCAAACTCGAACGCCAGCGGATGGCCCATGTTGAAGTTGCCGGCATAGTCCAGCTCTCCCGCTGCTTTGCGGATAGCCTCGACGATCTTTGGCTGGTTATGTCCCGCGGCGACGCACCAGAGGCCCGACGTTCCATCGAGGATCGGCCTGCCTTCGGGGGTGTAGTAGAACATGCCGTCAGCCCGCACGACCATGCGTGGGTCCGCTTTGAACGCTTTGTTGGGCGTAAAGGGCATCCAGAAAGCGTCGAGTGAGTTCGGGCGAGGCGTGTCTGTCATGTGCGCAAGTGTTGGGCCGACGGTGGGCTATCGGCAATAGGCAGTTGGGGTGGCTGCAGTCGCAATCGACGTGTAGATAGCTTCACGAGGGTTCGGCATTGATCCGGCCCCGCAAGGGAGAGAGACGCATGAGACTCACCTGGATGGCCTCGATGGCCATGGCCGCCATGGTTGTTGCTGGATGCAGCACGATGTCGGACGCGCCGAAACTGCCAAGCTACAAGGCGACGCTGGCGCCGGGCGCCGGCATTGCATCAACCGGCAAGGGCGCGGGCGAATTCACATACGATCCGACGAGCAAGCAGTTGACCTGGAATGTGACGTTCGAAGGCCTGACAGGTCCGGCGACGGCGGCGCACATCCACGGCCCAGCTGATCCGGGCCAGAATGCCGGACCTGTTGTGCCCTTCACCGGCACGACCAGCCCGCTTACCGGCACGGCCACGCTGACGGATGCACAGGCGGCCGAACTGGCGGCCGGGAAGTACTATGTGAACGTCCACACGGGCGCAAACCGGGGCGGAGAAATCCGCGGCCAGATCACGACCAACTAAGCATCGCGATAGTTCGTGCCGCAGAGTGCGGCGCAGCATAACCGGCGGACCCGGCGCGCCTGATTTTTCTTGGGAGCCGAGTCTGCCGGGCGTATGCCTTCACAAGCGATTCGCGCTGCCTATCGGCCTGCGTGAGACAGGGCAGGAGCCTGAATTGGGAATGCTCACGACGTC
>JAVBYB010000314.1 GCA_030824255.1 bacterium | reverse complement strand
CGCCTGCTTTCACCGGAAGAGGGCGCTCCCTATGCGGTGGCGATTGCCGCCGGAGCGCTGATCGCCGCGCCGGCGTCGCCTGTGCTGGCAGCTGGCCTGGCGGGTCTGGGCGGCCTTGCGTGAAGGGGGATCCTGCCCCTGAGCCGAGGCTGAAGGTTAACTTATCCGCCAATTCGTTAATAGGGTGGAACGCTCCGTCTTAACGCTCCCTTAGAGCCCTCGTGGAAGTCTGCCCGCTCAGGATAGCGCCATTCTCAGGCCTGTCGGGGACTCGGTGGAGGGCCTTTCATGTCGCCCGTGCGACTGATCATTCTAGTTGTGGCGGCGGCGGCGGCTATCGGCGCCGTCTTCCTCGTCCGCACTGTACAGCAGCCTCAAGAGGCCACTGCAAACCCTACGCCAGCGGTTGCGCCAGAGCCTGCGCGCATGCCGATGAAGCTGATCCTCGTCGCCAACGCGACCATACCGGTCGGGAAGTTCGTCTCGCTGGAAGACCTCTCCTGGCAGGAGTGGCCGGCCGATGCGCAGACCGAATCATTCATCGACAAGGAAAAAGAACCCGAAGCTCTCGAGAAGATGGTCGGCGCCGTTGCGCGCGTCGACGTCATAAAGGGCGAGCCGGCGACGAAGGCCAAGCTGGTCCACCCCGGCACGTCCGGCTTCATGTCGGTCATGCTGACGCCGGGCATGCGCGCGGTCTCGGTGGAGATCGAGGCGGAGACTGCGGCGGGCGGCTTCATCCAGCCGAATGATCGCGTCGACGTCATCGTCACGCGCGAAGTCGACACCAACAAGACCGGCGCAAGCGGCGGGTTGGGCATCCGCTCGGACATGATCCTGACCAACATCCGCGTGCTCGCGATCGACACGCTTTACGGCACGCCGCCCGCCGAAGACGCCGAAGAGCCCGCGACGGGGCAGGGCGCCGCGATCATCGGTTCGCGCGCCACGCTGGAGCTGACGGAACGCGACGCCACGCTGCTGAATACTGCGCGCAAGGCCGGCGACATCTCTCTTACGCTGCGCTCCATCGCAGATATGGCTGCGCCGCAGGGCGCGACTGGCGCCGGCCGCGTCTATCGCGACGGCGTCTCGCAGGATGCCGAAGGCGTGCGCGTCTATCGCTACGGGAACGAAACTGTCGCTTCGGCGACGGCAGGTTGAGGAACGTCATGTCGACCAACCGCTACTTTATCCTGGCCAGCCTTGCAGCGGCGCTTGCCGTTGCCGGCCCGGCCTTGGCGCAGCCCACCGGCGATGGCCTTGCCGGCGGCGCCGGCACACGCATGACGCTGCCAGAGGCAACGGCCCCGGAATCGACCGAGGTGCTGACGCTCACGGTCAACAAGAGCTACATGATCGAGTTCGACGTCGACATCGACGACGTGATCATCGCCAACGACAAGATCGCCAACGTGGTGGCGCGCGATCGTCGCCGCGTGGCCGTGATGGGCGTGGCGGCCGGCGAGAGCAACATCGTTTTCCTCGACCGCTCCGGCCGCAAGATCAAGACGCTGGAAATTTCGGTGACCGACGGCGTGGCTGGCATGGAACAGCTGCGGACGCTTATCAAGCGGCACGTACCGGGATCGAAAGTTCAGGTTGAATCCGTCAACGGCAGGATCATCCTCGCCGGTTCGGTGCCGAACCTGTCCGGGTCAGACCGTGTTGTTCAACTCGCACGCACCTACGCCAAGGATGACAACGGCGTTCTCAACCTGATGGCGATCGACGGCAAGGATCAGGTGACGCTGAAGGTTCGCGTCGTCGAGATGCAGCGCTCGGTCATCAAGCAGATGGGCATCAACCTGACGGGCTCTGTCGGGTTCGGCCAGCTTACGGGCTCAGCTTTCGACAATACGCTCAGCATCGGCGCCTCGAACGGCTTTCCGATCGCCGGCACGTCGCTTGGCGGTCTCGTCGCCAACCTCGGCTACAAAAATCTTGTCGGCGGCGCGACGCAGAGCACTGTCGGCGCGAAAGTGAATGCGCTGGAGCGTGTGGGCCTCGTGCGCACGCTGGCCGAGCCGAACCTTGCCGCGATCTCGGGCGAGGCCGGCAAGTTCCTCGTCGGCGGCGAATTCCCGGTTCCGGTTGCGCAGGACGACGGGAAGATCTCGATCGAGTTCAAACCTTACGGCGTGGGCCTGGGCTATACGCCCGTCGTTCTGTCCGAGGGCCGCATCTCGCTGCAGATGTCGGTCGAGGTCTCTGAACTGTCGACGCAAGGCGGCTTCCAGGCGAACACCGGCGTGGCGATTGATCCCGATACGGGGCAGGCGATTGCCGGCCAAACGATGACCATTCCCGCGCTCAAGGTTCGTCGCGCTGAAACGACGGTGGAAATTCCCTCGGGCGGCAGTCTGGTGATTGCGGGCCTGCTGCAGGAAGCAACCAAGCAGAACCTCGACAGCGTTCCGGGCATCAAGGACGTTCCGGTGCTCAGCGCGCTGTTCCGCAGCCGCGACTTCCAGAATGAAGAGACTGAACTGGTCGTCATCGTGACGCCTTACCTGGTCGATCCGACTGATCCGCAGGGCTTCCGCGATCCCGATCGTGGCTATGTCGCCGCGACGGACAGCAGGACGATCCTGTTCGGCAAACTCAACGACGTTTACGCGGCGCCGGGTTCGGCCGCGGGCAAAACGCCCGCTCCGAATGGCGCCAGCGGCTTCATCATTGACTGAGGAACGCAGACACATGGCTTCGCGTATCCACATCGCTCTTGCTGGGCTGCCGCTGCTGGCCATGGCCGGCTGCATGCAGTCGCAAGAGCAGATCGGCTGGTCCAACCGCATGCACACGCAGATCGTGGCGCAGGAGACCACGGCCGAACTGAAAATCGGCACTGTGGTTTCGGGCGAAAAGCTAGGCGTGCGCGAGCGCGACGCCGTGAAGGGCTTCGCGCTGGCCTACCAGCAGGAAGGCCATGGCGCTGTGATCATTTCGCGCCCGAGCAATGGTCCCGACGATATCTCGGCAATGCGCGCCGCAGCGGACGCCCGCGCGGTGATGCTGGCCGAGGGCATCGACCAGGTCATGATCGCTGAAGGCGCCTATGACGGGACCGGCGCGCGTTCGGCCCCTCTGATCATCAGCTATCGCACCTTTGAAGCAGTGGTGCCGAACTGCCCTGACATTTCGCATTGGGACTTCACCGACACGTCGTCCAACTCGTCGCTGCCGTCGCTGGGCTGCGCTGTGGCGGTGAACCTTGCGGCGATGATCGCCAATCCGTCGGACCTCGTGGGGCATCAGCCCATGGATCCGGCCGACACGCAGCGCCGTTCGATCGTATTCACAAAATATCGCACGGGCGAGAAGACGTCATCCGAGCGGAACGACGACGCCAGCGGCGCTATCAGCACAGCCGTGGATTGAGGACTGGGGATATGACCGGACCGCGGGACAAATTTGAAGATGGCGAGCTCGACGAGCTTGTCCACGAGTTCGACCTCGACATGGATGCGCCCTTGGGCGCAACTTTCGCGGCCGCGCTGCGCGACGCCGAGGAGCACGGCTCCGATGCCGTCGATCCGGCATACACGACGTCGGACTTCCTCCAGCCAAAGACGGCGCCAGCCAGCCAGTCGGTCTTCCTGACGCCGCAGGACGATGACGGTCACGTTGTCGAGTTCACCGAGGAATTCACCGAAGAAGACGGCGACGGTTACGCGGAAGAGAGCGAGCAGGATTATCCTCCGCCTCCCTCGGCGCAGCATGCCTCGCAGCCCTGGCTGCAGCCCAAGCCGGCCTCGCCGCCAGTGGAAGACCTTCCGCCGATGTCGTCCTACGAGGCGGAGCCTGTCGCTGACGACGCGGCGGGGCAGGGCCTCGGCTATGACTATGCTTTCGGCAGCGGCCATGACGGCGGCGACCGTACGATCCCGCGTATTGTCATCCACGCCTTCTGCGCGCGCACCGCGACCCTCGGCCTGATGCGGACGATCGAACAGGATCGCCGCATGAAGAACGTCAACATGGACGTCTTCGAAGGCGGCGTTCCGGCTGCGATGCAGTACTACGTCAACGAGACGACGCCGAACCTGCTTATCATCGAAGGCTCGGGCGATCCGCGTCAGCTTCTGGCCGAGCTCGATTCGCTGGCCGAGTATTGCGACGAGAACATCAAGGTTGTGGTCGTCGGCCAGACGAACGACATCCGCCTCTATCGCGAACTGATGCGCCGTGGCGTTTCGGAATACCTCGTTGCGCCGCTTGAGCCGGTGCAGATGATCCGCTCCATCGGCTCGCTGTTCGCTGACCCGGAAGCGCCGTTCACCGGCAAGACGCTGGCTGTGACGGGCGTGAAGGGCGGAGTTGGCGCATCGACCCTCGCGCACAACCTCGCATGGGCGCTGACAGAGCGCTGCAAAGTCAACGCGACGCTGGTCGATCTCGACCTCAACTTCGGCACAACGGGCCTCGACTTCAACCAGGACACGCAGGCGACCATCGCCGACGCCCTGATGTCGCCGGATCGCTTCGATGACGCCGTCATGGGCCGCCTCATCACCAAGGCGACGGACCGCCTGTCGCTGTTCACGGCCCCGGCGACGCTGGACCGTACCTACAATCTCGATCCGGAGACTTACGTTCGCGTTCTCGATCAGGTGCGCGGTTCGGTGCCGTTCATGGTGCTCGACCTGCCGCATATCTGGACTGACTGGTTCAAGTCGACCGTCATCCATGCGGATGAGCTGGTGGTCGTGGCCGGTCCTGACCTGGCTTCGCTGCGCAACGGCAAGAACCTGATCGACTTCCTGAAGGCTGCGCGCCCGAATGACAATCCGCCGAAGCTTATCCTGAACATGGTGGGCCTGCCGAAGCGTCCGGAAATTCCGCCGAAGGATTTCGGTCAGGCGATCGGCATCGAGCCGTCGCTGGTGCTGCCCTTCGACGCGCAACTGTTCGGCACGGCTGCCAACAACGGTCAGATGATCTTCGACGTCGCGCCGGATTCGAAAGTGGCTCAAGGCCTCGACCAGTTGGCGGCGCAACTGACCGGCAAGGAAATTCAGGCGAGCAAGCCTTCGCTGATCAAAAAGCTGCTGGGCAAATAAAGCATGAGTGGAATGTTCGGGAAGCGATCCACCACCGGCGGGGCGGGAATGCCGTCTCAGCCATCGGCGGCGGCCGCTGCCAGACCCGCTGCCCCGCCGCCGGCTACCAAGCCGGCGGTGTCGACTCTTGCGGATGAGGCGCCGCCTCCGCCGCCGCCGAAGGCCAATTCGCCAAAGCCGATCGTGCCGATGGGCGGCAAACCGACCGCAAAAGCCGCGCCACCGCCGCCGCCAAAGGAAAAAATCGCAGCCGTTGATAATCGTTCGGACGAATATTACCGCACCAAGACCGAAGTCTTCAACGCGCTGATCGATACGATCGACCTCAGCCAGCTTGCGCAGCTTGACCAGGAATCTGCGCGTGAGGAAATCCGCGACATCGTGATCGAGATCGTCTCGATCAAGAACGTGGTGATGAGTGTCGCCGAGCAGGAAACGTTGCTCGAGGACATCTGCAACGACGTTCTGGGCTATGGTCCCCTTGAGCCGCTGCTGGCGCGCGACGACATCGCCGACATCATGGTCAATGGCGCTGGCACCACCTACATCGAGGTCGCCGGCAAGAT
>JAVBYB010000370.1 GCA_030824255.1 bacterium | reverse complement strand
AAGAGCTGCAGATGAATCCGCTCGACCTCACGCAGCTGGGGCGGAAGGAGCTCTATGGCGAGCTGGGTGATTACTCCGAAGCGGGCGCGCTGAAGCAGCTCGAGTGGCGGCGGCAGAGCGTCGCCGACATGAAGGCGCAGGTCGACCCTGCGAAACTCAACGACGATGCGAAGACGTCGTGGGGCATCTGGGAGCATGCGCTGGAAACGGCGGAGCTGCGCGACCAGTGGAAGCGGCACAGCTATCTGTTCGGGTTCAGCGGGCCACACACGGGGCTGCCGAACTTCCTGATCACCTATCACAAGGTGGACGAGCCGGCGGACGTGGATGCGTACATCTCGCGTATCTCGAAGCTCGGCGGCGTGATCGACCAGGTGACGGAGCGGGCGAAGCTGGCAGCGGCCGATGGCATTCGTGCGCCGAAGTTCGGCTATGAGCGCACGGCGCGGGAGGCGACGAATATCATCAGCGGCGCGCCGTTCAGCGCGGGCGCGGATTCGCCGCTGTTCGCAGACCTCAAGGCGAAGATCGCGGCGCTGAAGACGGCGGGCAAGGCGACGGCGGAGCAGGAGACGGCCTGGTTGCAGGCTGCGTCGACGGCGCTGACGGGCGAGGTGAAGCCGGCTTATGAGCGGCTGGTCGCGTGGCTGGGCGAAGACGGCGTCAATGCGCCTTCGGGCAAGGTCGGCGCGCTGACGCTGCCGAACGGGACGGAGTTCTACAACGTCGCGCTGAAGACGCAGACGACGACCGACATGACGGCGGACGAGATCCATGAGCTGGGGCTCAAGGAAGTCGAGCGTATCCATGCGGAAATGGACAAGATCCGTGAGGCGACCGGCTTCAAGGGCGACAAGGCGGCGTTCTTCGAGTTCATGCGGTCGGACAAGCAGTTCTACCTGCCGAACACGGATGAGGGCCGGGCGCAGTACCTGAAGGCCGCCGAGGGCTATATCGAGGTGATGTACAAGAAGCTGCCTGAGGCGTTCGGGCGGTTGCCCAAGGCGCCGGTGGTGGTGAAGCGTGTCGAGGCGTTCCGGGAGCAGCCGGGCGGCGCCGCGCACTACAACGGCCCGACGCCGGACGGGAAGCAGCCGGGCATCTTCTACGCGCACCTGATCGACATGAGCGCGGTATCTTTGTGGGCGCTGGAGAGCCTTGCCTATCACGAGGCGGTGCCGGGCCATCACATGCAGATCGCGATTCAAAACGAGCTGACGGATATCCCGCTATTCAGGACGCAGTATGGCTACTCGGCCTTCTCCGAAGGCTGGGGTCTCTATGCCGAGGAGCTCGGCAAGGAGATGGGCATGTTCACGGACCCGTACAATGATTTCGGACGGCTGAACTCCGAGCTTTGGCGGTCGGTGCGGCTGGTGCTGGACACGGGGCTTCATGCGAAAGGCTGGACGGAAGAGGAGGCTGTCGCCTGGGCGATGGCGAACTCGGCGCGTCCTGTGAGCTCGATCAAGAGCGAGGTGCAGCGCTTCCTGCTGTGGCCGGGCCAGGCGACGACCTACAAGATCGGCATGATCCGCATACAGCAACTGCGCGCCGAAGCGCAGAAGGAGCTGGGCGACAGGTTTGACATCAAGGCCTTCCACGACACGGTGATCGGAGGCGGTTCCATGCCGCTGCCGGTGCTGGATGAGCGCGTGAGAGCTTGGGTGAAGACTGTAAAGGCTGCGGGCTGAGCGAGAGACCAGGGCGGGGGCTCACCGGACGGCGAGACGGTATGGAGCGGACGATGAGACTGTTGTTTGCGGCTGGATTCATGGCGCTGATGGCGGCGTGTTCGGGGCCTGAAACGCCGGCGGTGCCGACGGCGGAGGAGATTGCGAAGGTGAGCGCGGAGCTGAACGCATATCTCGATGCCGAGTACGAAGAGAGCCTGCAGATGAGCCCGATGCAGCTCACCATGCAGGGGCGCAAGGACCAGAACGACAAGCTCGACGACATGAGCGAGGCGGCCAGGGACAGGAACCTCGCCTGGCTGCGCGAGAGCGTGACGGAGATGAAGGCTAAGTTCGATCCTGCGATGCTGGATGACGAGTCGAGGACGTCGTTCGACATGTGGGCGTTACAGCTGGACCAGGCGGACAAGTCCGACAAGTTTCGTCGCCATCCCTACACCTTCATCCGGGACTCGGTGCCGGTCTTCCTGCCGGCCTTCATGATCAATTTCCACGAGGTCAGCGAGAAGGCGGACATGGACGCCTATGTGGCGCGCCTTGCGGCGATCCCGATGGCGATCGACCAGACGATCGCGCAGGCGAAGCTGTCTGCGGACGCGGGCGTGCGGCCGCCGCTGTTCTCCTACGAGCAGGTGATCGAGGAAGCGGGCAACATCATCACCGGCGCGCCGTTTGGCGCGGGAGCAGACTCGCCGCTGCTGGCGGATCTGAAAGCCAAGACGAAGACGCTGCAGGATGCGGGCACGATCACCGCGGACGAAGCGAAGGCCTATGAGGCGACGGCGCGCGAGACGCTGACCACGGCAATCAAGCCGGCCTATGAGCGAATAGTCGCCTGGCTGGAAAGCGACAAGGCGAATGCCAGCACGGATGCGAAGGGCGTGAGCGCGCTGCCGGATGGGGCGGCGTATTACAATGTCGCGCTTGAACAGCAGACCACCACGAGCATGACGGCTGATGAGATCCACGAGCTGGGTCTCAAGGAAGTCGCGCGCATTCGGGCCGAGATGGAGACCATTCGCGAGAATGTCGGCTTCAAGGGCGACCTGACGGCGATGTTCAAGGACATGCGCGAGGGCAAGGAATTCTACCAGCCGAACACGGATGATGGCCGCGCCGCCTACCTGAAGCAGGCGGACGATTATGTGGAGGGCATGCGCAAGCGGTTGCCGGAGTATTTCGGGATCATGCCGAAGGCCCCGCTGGTGGTGAAGCGTGTCGAGTCCTTCCGCGAGGAAGCGGGCGGCGTGCAGCACTATTACCCGCCATCGATCGATGGATCGCGACCCGGCATCTATTACGTGCACCTGCTCGACACGACGGCGATGCCGATGTGGGACCTTGAGAGCACAACTTATCATGAGGCGCTGCCGGGCCATCACATGCAGATCGCCATCGCGCAGGAGCTGACGGGGATTCCGAAGTTCCGCACGCAGTACAACTCGACGGCGTATGCCGAGGGGTGGGCGCTATATACCGAGATACTCGCGAAGGAGATGGGCGGCTTCTATACCGATCCGTATTCCGACATGGGCCGCCTCAACAACGAGATGTGGCGCGCGGTGCGGCTGGTGGTGGACACGGGCATCCATTCCAAGGGGTGGACGCAGGAGCAGGCCGTCAAATACTTCATGGACAACTCGCCGACGCCGGAGGACGCCATCCGGTCCGAGATCCGCCGCTATTTCGTGTGGCCGGGGCAGGCGACGTCCTACAAGATCGGCATGATCAAGATCCAGGAGCTGCGCGGACTGGCGCAGCGCGAGCTTGGCGCGAAGTTCACGATGGCCGGCTTCCACGACACGGTGCTGAGCGGCGGCGCGCTGCCGCTGCCGGTGCTGGAGGCGCGGGTGAAGCGGTGGATCGAGAAGGTGAAGGCGGGTTGAATTCGGGACAGCCGGGCTCCTGCCCGGCAGGCGGACCGTCAGGCACGCTATCCCTGAGTTTAGAATGCCGGGCCGGAGCCCGGCGGTCCCAGATTGAGGGAGAGACGAATGCGAGTCCTTTTTACAGCGGCGGTGTCACTGATTGCGCTGGCAGCGTGCCAGCCGGGCGAGCCGGTGGCTGTGGCGCCGACGGCGGATGAGGTCGCCAAGATCAGCGCGGACCTGACCGCCTGGTTTGACGCCGAGTATGAAGAAGAACTGCAGATGAGCCCGATCGGGCTCACCTTCCAGGGGCGCAAGGATCAGTACGACAAGCTGGACGATTACAGCGAAGCGGCGATCGACAAGAAGCTGGAGTGGCGCCGCGCATCTGTTGCGGAGATGAAAGAAAAGTTCGATCCGGCGAAGCTGGATGCCGAGGCTCGCACATCGTTCGATATCTGGGCGCTGTCGCTGGACATGGAAGAGAAGGCGGCGAAGTTCCGCCGCTCGCCCTACGTGTTCGTGAAGGATGGCCCGCACGTTTTCCTTCCGAACTTCGTGATCAGCTTCCACGCCGTGTCCGAGAAGTCTGACCTTGACGCCTATGTCTCGCGTATCGGCGAAGTGGGCCGGGTGATGGACCAGGCTGTGGAGCTGGCGAAGCTGGCGGCGGCGGAAGGCAATCGCGCGCCGCGCTTTGCCTATGACCAGTCGATCCAGGAAGCGACCAATGTGATCACGGGCGCGCCGTTCGGCGCCGGCAAGGATTCGCCGATCTGGGCGGACGTGAAAGCCGAGATCAAGACGCTGCAGGATGGCGGGAAGCTGACCGCGGAAGAAGCCAAGGCTGTGCAGGATGCAGCGCAGGCCGCGCTGGTCGACAAGCTGAAGCCGGCTTACGAGCGCGTGGTGGCGTGGCTGAAGGAAGACCGGCCGAATACGCCCGAGCTGGCGACGGGCGCGTCGGCGCTGAAGGACGGCGTGGCGTTCTACGACAACGCGCTGGCGCAGCAGACGACGACGACGCTGACGGCCAACGAGATCCACGACATCGGCCTGAAGGAAGTCGCGCGCATCCATGCCGAGATGGAGAAGATCAAGGAGCAGGTGGGCTTCACGGGCACGCTGGTCGAGTTCTTCGACTTCATGCGGACGGACAAGCAGTTCCAGCTGTCGAACGATGACGCGGGCCGCGCGAAATACATCAAGATGTCGGAAGACTATCTGACGGCGATGGAGGCGAAGCTGCCGGAATATTTCGGTATCCTGCCGAAGGCCGACCTGGTGGTGAAGCGTGTTGAAGCGTTCCGGGAAGAGCCGGGTGGCGCGCAGCACTATTTCCCGCCAACGCCGGATGGTTCGCGGCCGGGCGTGTTCTACGCGCACCTGTCCGACATGAAGTCGATGCCGACCTATTCACTGGAGGCCATCGCCTATCACGAGGGCGTGCCGGGCCACCACATGCAGATCGCCATCGCGCAGGAGCTGACGGGGATTCCGAAATTCCGCACGCAGTATGGCTCGACGGCGTATCAGGAAGGCTGGGGCCTCTATTCGGAGAGCCTGTCGAAGGACATGGGCTTCTACGTAGATCCGTATTCGGACTTTGGCCGTCTGGGCGCGGAGATCTGGCGCGCGATCCGGCTTGTGGTGGATACCGGTATCCATTCCAAGGGCTGGACCGAGCAGCAGGCCGTTGACTACTTCCTCGCGAATGGTCCGACGCCGCGCGGCGCCGTTGAATCGGAAGTGCGCCGCTACATTGTGTGGCCGGGGCAGGCGACGGCTTACAAGATCGGGATGCTGAAGATCCAGGAACTGCGCGCACTGGCCCAGCAGGAGCTTGGCGACAAGTTCACGATGGGCGGTTTCCACGATACGGTGCTGGGCGGGGGCTCGCTGCCGCTGCCGGTTCTGGAGGCGCGGGTGAAGCGCTGGATCGAAACCGTGAAGGCGAGCTGATATGCGGATAGCCGTTGTCTCTATCGCGCTGGCCAGCCTGCTTGGCGGCTGTGGCGAGGGGTATTCGGGCGACGCCAAGGTGGTGCACGACACGTGCGCCGCCAATGGCGGCGCGCCGG
>JAVBYB010000371.1 GCA_030824255.1 bacterium | reverse complement strand
CGGGCAGGGCGATCGCCTCCCGCACGCTCACCATGTCCGCCAGCGAGCCGCCAAAGCTTGGCCCATCCGTCAGCACCGAAATGCACGCCGCGCCACCTGCCTCGTAATCGCGCGCCACCGCCACCTGATCCCGGCCCGGCGAGATATCGCCCGCCGATGGGCTCTTGCGCTTCACTTCGCAGATCAGTGCGTTGCCATCCGCCTTCGCGATCCCGAGCAGCTTGTCCGCAAACCCGCGCGGCTTTGACGCCGCCATCGCATCCGCCAGCAGCGAACTCATCGTCCGCTCGCGCTTCAGCGCTGCGACTTCATCGTGCTTGTAAGCGATGATCGCCTTCAGCTTGTCAGGCACGTCAACCATTGGAAGCCTTCTTCAGCGCTTCGAGCGCCGCCATCGCGCGGCCCTTGTCGATCGACTTGCGCGCCAGCGCGATCCCCTCAAGCAGGCTGTCCGTCTTTCCCGCCACCAGGATCGCCGCGCCCGCATTGGCGAGCACAAGATCCGCGAACGGACCCGGCTCGCCCGCCAGCACGCGCTTCAGCGACAGCGCGTTCTCCGCCACCGTGCCGCCGCGCAACTGGTCCAGCGTCGCGCGCTGCAGCCCCATCCGTTCCGGGGTCAGGTCCTGCATGCGGATCGCGCCATCCCGGATATCCGCCACCAGCGTCGCGCCCGTCGTCGAAATCTCGTCCATCCCGTCCACGCCGTGAACCACCATCGCCCGCTCCACGCCCAGCGCGAGCAAGGCATCCGCGAACGGCCCGATCCACTCCGGCGCAAACACGCCCAGCACCTGCCGCTTCACGCCAGCCGGATTGGCCAGCGGCCCCATCATGTTGAAGATCGTCCGCATGCCCAGCGCGGCGCGCACCGGGGCGACATGCTTCATCGCCGCGTGATGCGCAGGCGCGAACATGAAGGCCACGCCCGCCTCCTCGAGGCTCGCCTGCAGCTGCTCGTCGCTCGGCGACAGGTTGACGCCCAGCGTCTCCAGCACATCCGCCGAGCCCGCCTTGCTCTTCGATCGGTTGCCATGCTTGGCCACCACGACGCCTGCGCCCGCCGTCACCAGCGCCACCGCCGTGGAGGTGTTCAGCGACGTCCAGCCGATACCGCCCGTGCCGCATGTGTCGACCGCGCCGGCCGGCGCCTTCACCTTGCGCATGTGCTGGCGCATCACGCGCGCGCCCGCGATGATGTCGTCCGCCGTCTCGCCGCGAATGCGCAGGCCCATCAGGAAAGCCGCGATCAGCGATTGCTCCGCCTCGCCCGCGAGAATGGCCTCGAACGCCGCCGTCATCTCCGCCGGCGTCGGGCGGCTGCCATCCGCGAGCTTGCCGACCGTGAGACGAACCGCATCGCTCATGCGAGGCCCGCCTTCTTCAGGAAGTTTGCGAGCATCGTCTTGCCGTGCTGCGAGCCGATGGATTCCGGATGGAACTGCACGCCATAGATCGGCCGCGTCGCATGGCTCACCGCCATGATCTCGCCGTCCGCCGTTTCGGCGTCCACCGTCAGCACGTTCGGCATCCCGTTCCGCCGGATCGCCAGCGAATGATAGCGCACGACTTCCAGATGCTCCGGTACGCCAGCAAAGAGATCGCCGCCGAGCACCTTCACGTCCCACGCCTTGCCGTGAACGATTTCCATCGCGCCTTCCACGATGCCGCCCATCGCCTGTCCGATCGCCTGATGGCCGAGGCATACGCCGAGAATGGGCATGTCGTCCGGCGCCTGGCGGATCAGGTCCATGCAGATGCCCGCCTCGTTCGGCGTGCACGGTCCCGGCGAAAGAACGATCGCATCAGCGCCCTTCGCCAGCGCTTCTTTCACTGTGAGCGCATCGTTGCGCACCACTTCGACGTCCACGTCCGGGCTGATCTCTTCCAGATAGTGGACGAGGTTGTACGTGAACGAGTCGTAGTTATCGATGAGCAGAACCTTCATCAGCGGTTCCCCCGGTCATACCGCGCGGATTCCTCGGCGGCGCGGAACAGGGCGCTCGCCTTGTGCACCGTCTCCATGAATTCGCTCTCGGGATTGCTGTCGAACACGACGCCGCCCCCCGCCTGCACATTGATGCGGCCGTCCTTGAAGACGGCCGTGCGCAGCGCGATGCAGGTGTCCATGTCGCCGCCCGCGCCGAAATAGCCGACGCCGCCCGCATAGACGCCGCGCGCATGCGGCTCGAGTTCAGTGATGATCTCCATCGCGCGGATCTTCGGCGCGCCCGATGTCGTTCCCGCCGGGAAGCCGGCGGCGAGGGCGGAGACCATGTCCTCGCCCTCCTTCAGCACGCCCTGCACGTTGGAAACGATGTGCATCACGTGGGAATAGCGTTCGATGTTGAAGCTCTCCGTCACCTTCACCGTGCCGCGCGCCGCCACCCGGCCCACATCGTTGCGGCCAAGGTCCAGCAGCATCAGATGCTCTGCGCGCTCTTTTGGATCGGAGATCAGCTTCTTCTCGTTCGCGACATCAAGCTCGGGCGTCGCTCCCCGCGGCAACGTCCCCGCGATGGGGCGAACCGTCACGACATTCTTCCGCACGCGCACCAGGATTTCCGGGCTCGATCCTGAAACCTGGAAGTCGCCGAAATTCACATAGAACATGAAGGGCGAAGGATTCAGCCGGCGCAGCGCACGATAGAACGCAAACGGAGACCGCTCGAACGGCGCGGAGAAGCGCTGGCTCGGCACGACCTGGAAGATGTCGCCCGCGTGGATATAGCCCTTCGCCTTCTCGACCATCTCGAGATAGCGCGTCTTCGTCGTGTTGGACGTAAAGTCGACCTTCTCGACCGGCGCTTCGCTCGGCCGCGACGGCGGCAGCGGCAGGTCCAGCGTCGCCTCCACCCGGTCGAGCAGCGCGTTGGTCGCCGCTTCCCCGCCACGCGACGGCGCGGAGAGAATGATCTCCTGCTTCACCCCGTCGAAGATCAGCACCACGCCCGGCCGCATCAGCATCGCTTCGGGAACGCCCGTCGGGTCCGGCTTCGGCTCCGGCAGCGTCTCGACATGGCGCACCATGTCATAGCCGAGATAGCCGAACGCGCCCGCCGCCATTGGCGGCAGTCCGTCCATGCCGTCCACCTTGCAGGCATCGATGAAACCGCGCAGCGAGCCCATGATGTCTGTCGACGTTTCCAGGATTTCGCGGAAGTTCTGCGTCAGCGACGTCTCGGCCTTGCCGCCCGCCACGCGCCACCACAGGTCTGGTTGCATCCCGATAAAGCTGTAGCGTCCGCGGGATTCCCCGCCGACCACGCTTTCGAACAGCACGAGCCCGGCCGACATCGGGTTCAGCTTCAGCATCGCTGAAACCGGCGACTCCGTATCGTCGACCCGCCGCCTTACGATGAGGGACGGGGCGGTCTTCGTCATTGCGTCTCGCTGTCCCCAACCAGTCGCTGGAGATAGGCTTGGATCGCGGCGTCGTCGCGCTTGTAGTCGATCTCGGCGCGCAGGCCGCGAATGAACGTCTCGTTGATGTCCTGCAGGATCGACTGCGCCACATCCTGGCCCAGCTGCGCCCGCAGCGTCTCCGCGACTTCCGGAGTGACTGGCTCAATCTTCTCGACGCGGGCAACCCACGGATTGCCATCCTGGCCCACGACAACACCGGTCTCGCCAGCCTTGAGCTCGAAAGCGCCCGAGAGCACTGCCGGATCGATCGGCGTGTTCGCCGCGCGGATCAGCGTGAGCGAGGGCAGGGCGGTGAGCTTCGCATCAGCCGCAGCTTTCTCGAACGCTGTCCCTGCCTTCACAGCAGCAGCCATGTCGTCCGCAGCCTTGCGGCGCACCGCCACGACCTTCTCGCGCATCCACTCGTTGCGCACCTGGTCCTTCACCTCGGCGAGGGGCAGCGTGTAAGGCGCAACCACTTCATCGAGGCGGAACATCGTCCGCACATTCTCGCCTTCGAACACGTTGGTCATGTCGCCGGCCGACAGCGTGAACAGCTGCCGCATCGCATCCGCGTTCTGCGTCATGATCTGCGCCTGCTCGCCCTGTTGCGTGCGACCCTGCGCATCGATCGGGGCCAGCGTGACCAGCGGGATGCCGAACTGCTTGGCGATGTCTTCCAGCGACTGGCCGCCGGCGGCGTCGCGGAACGGCTCTGCCGAAGCTTCGAACAGGCCCACGGCGTCCATCCACGTCACATCGCGACGAACCTTGTCGGCGATCTGCTCGTATGGCGTGGCGACGCCCGGCGTTACAGCCGTCACCTTCACAGTGCGGAAGGGCAGGCCGCTGTCCTGCGTGTCGGGCGGAATCGGAATGCTGTGAACCTGATCCTTCGGGATGGAGAACAGGAATTCACGGAATTCCTCGTTCGCCACTTCCTCCGGCTTCACCGTGAATTCCTTCGGTGTGATGTTCGGCGACTGCGCGAGCGCTGCCTCGGCGGACATGCCCTGCATCACAAGGTCGATGAACGCCTGCACCGTGTTGCGGTCCGCGCCCTGATATTCCGTGTAGGTGCGCGTCTCGGCCGTCGAATAGTCCCTGATGCGCTCCTGATATTTGGCGCGCAGCTCTTCTTCGGTGATCTCAACCTTGTCGAGGAAATCATCCGGCGAATACGTCAGCACGGAGATGCGGCGACGCTCAGGCTGCTGGAAGCTCGCGGTGTGCGCGTCATACCAGGTCTGCAGCTCGGCGTCGGTCGGGGCCGCCGGCGCCGGGGCGGTCGATGCCGTCACCTGCGCAAGGCTGAATGTGCGGCTCTCGCCGAGATAGTTGATCCATGGCTGGGACATGATCTTCGGCACGGACAGCGCGCTGCCAGCGGCTTCGCGGATATAGTCCTGCGTGAGGAAGTCGCGGAGGAAGCCTTCGAATTCGCGCGTGGTCTGGCGGCGGTTGGCCGCTTCGCGCGCGATCGCATCGGTGCTCACGCGGCCGAATTCGTCGAGGAAGATCTTGTTGCGGATGAGGTAAGGGCCGACGGCCGCATCGCTCGCCTGGATGCCAACCTTGTCGGCATAGGCCAGCAGGGTGTTGCGCACGTCCAGTTCGTTGATCAGCTGCCCGGCCACGCCTTCGCGCACGGCGTCAGCCTGCGAGAGCACGCGGTTCTGCTCGACGCGAATCCTGTCGATCGCGCGCTGCAGGTCAGCCTCGACCTCCTGCACCTTGATCTCGCGGTTGCCGATCTTGGTCAGCGTTCCGCCCGAAAGCCCGCCGGTGAAATCGTTCGGCAGGAACATCGCCAGACTGATGACGAGGGGGATGAACAGGACAACCAGTGCCCATTTAGACCGCGCGAACTTTCGCATTCCGCCAATCATGCGGTGCGACTCCCTGAAAACGTGGCGGCAACCTCACTTGGTTGTCCGCTGGAAAACGGCTTGCTAGAGCATTTTGCGGCGGAGGGGAAACCGGTTCGCCACAGGAAAATGCGACATCGCAGCGATGGGGTTGGCGTCCGGGGTCTGGCCCGGCCCCTTGCGCCGCTTTCGTTTTTTGGGATTTGAGGAATGAGCGAACGCAGGAAGCTGGTTGCCGGCAACTGGAAGATGAACGGTCTCAAGGCCTCGCTGGCCGAGGTGGCCGGCATGGTCGCCGGCGCGGGGCAGATGAGGGTGGACCTTGCCATCTGCCCCCCCGCCACGCTCGCCTCGTCGGTGGGGCAGGCCCTTGAAG
>JAVBYB010000555.1 GCA_030824255.1 bacterium | reverse complement strand
TGAGCGGGTGGGAGCGCGACTCGGAGTTATCGACGTTCAACCGCGCGGAGACAGGCTGGCGCGCAATATCGCCGGAGTTCGCGCATGTGCTCGCGCGCGCGCTGGCGATCGCGGCGGCGACGGATGGCGCGTACAATCCGGCACTGGGCGACAAGGTTGACGCGCTTGGCTTCGGACCGGGCTTTTTTGGCGAGGCGTCTGCGGGTGAGGGATGGCGCGGCCTGCAACTCGATGCCGCGAACCTGCGCGTCTTCCAGCCGGGCGGCGTGGTGGTCGATCTCTCGTCCATCGCGAAGGGCTATGCCGTTGATCTCTGCGCGCAGCGGCTGCGTGACCTGGGTGCGCCGAGCTTTCTCATGGAGATCGGCGGCGAGTTCGCGGGGCAGGGCGTGAAGCCCGATGCGCAGCCCTGGTGGGTGACGCTCGAACTCTCGGACATCCCGCCCGCGCCCGAAGAGCCGCCGCATACCGATGTGGCGCTGGTGGGTCTCGCCGTGGCGACGAGCGGTGATTTCGTTCGCCGGCGGACAGGCGGCTCGCATCTGCTCGACGGCCGCACGGGAGCGTTCGCGAAGAGCGCTCTGTCAGGCGTCGCCGTGATGCATGGCAGCGCGATGGAAGCGGATGGCTGGGCCACGGCGCTGTTCGCGCTTGGCGTTGAAGCGGGGCTCGCGATGGCGGATGCGCAGCATCTGGCGTCAGTGTTTTCCATCCGCACGCCAGAGGGCGCGCGCTCAATCCTCAGCGCGAAGGCGCGGGATATGCTGGGCTAGGCTGGCGCGACATAATCCTGCAGGCGATCAAGGATCGGCCCCTGTTCCTCCGCGCGGTCCTGCATGCGGATGTGCCACTCCTTCTCGCCATCCAGCGACACGAAGAGCGAGCGTCCATCGTCATAGGGCAGGAAGGCCGTGCCTATATAGGTCCATTCCTCGCCGACGGGATGCTCCTGTCCGTCGAAATCCTTGAACGGCTTGATGACGCGATAGCGCTTGCCCGCCGTCATGTGATGAAAGCCGTGGCCGACGCCGTGGCTCGTGTACGTACCCTTGGGCGCGCCGTCGCCGATCATGCGAGCTTCCACTTCGCGAGGGCTTCATAGTGCGGCCGCGCCTGATCCGCGATGCGTTGCAGGTGGTCGGCGAGTTGCATGGATGCTTCTTCCGACGGCGGGCCGAAACCAGTGGAGCGCTCGACCGCGTCATACCAGGCAGGCGCCCACACGCCGTCCGTCGCGCGGCGGCCTGCGGGCCAGCTGAGCATGTCCGTGCTCCATGGAATATCGAGCGCAGCGCAGAGCTTCGAGAGCGTCGCGGCCGGATCGCGCAGCACATCGACTCCTTCGACGACTGGAGGCGCAGCCCCAAGCCGATCCGCCTCGCGCGCGAAGATTTCAGCCTGCTGCACGAAGCCGATATCGGCGAGCGTCACATCTTCGCGTTTGACCGTGTAGGACGCGAGCACGCGCGCGGGATCGCGGATGAGGAAGGCGTTGCGGCACGCGCTCATCCAGTCGCGCCCGAAGCCGGGCAGCATATGATGCGTCATGTGCTTTTCGTAGACTATCCGCTGCCCGCCCGGCGGGGCGGCGCCGAGTTCGCGCACGACATCGCGCCAGTCATTCGGCTGGCTCGCCAGCACCTCGGTTGTCATCGGATGCTGCAGCCCGGTCTCCGCGAGAAACGCCGCGTAGAACGGCTCATCCACCACATGACAATCGCGGCGCGCGCCGAAGGAACGCATCATCGCGGTGGAGATGTTGCGCGGGCCGGACCACATGGCGATGCGGATGGAATCGATCATGCGGCTATAGTGTCGCCGCCACGCAGGAACGACAACGTTCCCAGGTCTTTCACGCACGCCATGAAAGCGATGGCGCGATCATTGCGCTGCGTCTCCTTGAAGCCGAGGCGTCTGTGCAGGCGGAGCGACTGCACGTTGTTTACAAGCACATGGCTGTGCAATTCAGCCGCGTCACTATCCTTTACCATATCTGCGAAGCTGCGGAGCAGTTCGGCGACTACTCCGGCATTGCGATGATCCCGGTGGATCGAGAAGCCGCCGACGAACCAGCGCCCCTCGCCAAGCGGCCAGATATAGCCGTAGGCAACCAGCTTTCCATCTCGCTCGACCGTCGCGAAGCGTGACGTGATCGCAAATTTCTCAAGCCGCCTACGATGCGCCGCAAGATCCAGTGGTCCGCCATCCGGCTCACGCAGGGAAAGTGCGTCGAGTGCGAGAACCTCTTCAAGCACCTGAAGCCTCACCATCCTTAAGCGCGTCATACAACTCCCGCAGTCGCGTCGTGACCGGCCCCAGCGTCCCGCCCGGCATCACATGATCATCCACCGCGCGCACAGGCGTGATCCCGCCGAACGTGCCCGTCACGAATGCCTCGTCCGCGCCATGCACGTCGCGCAAAGGGAAGAAATCCAGCTTTACCGGAATCCCGTTCGCATCGCACAGCCGGATGACATTCCCGCGCGTGACGCCGTTGAAGCAGAACTCGCCGGTGCTGGTCCGCACCTCGCCGTCCTTCACCCAGAAGAAGTTGGTGGCATTGCAGCTCGAGACCATGCCTGCGGGGTCGAGCATCAGGGCTTCGTCGCCGCCTTTCGGGATCACGTCGAGCAGGGCGCGTATCAGGGCGAGGCGTGAATGCGAGTTCAGCCGCATGTCGAACATGTCGGCCGGCGTGCAGCGGATCGCGCTGGTCACCACATTGAGTCCCTGTGTCACGATCTCGGGGCTCGGCTCCTTATACTCGGCGACGATCACGATGGTCGCCGCGCCCAGCGCGTTGCGCGGATCCTGGTTCACGGCTTTCTTGACGCCGCGCGTGGCCATCAGGCGCAGGTGCGCGCCGGTTTCCATGCCATTGGCCGCGCATGTTGCGTGCAGCGCCGCGATCATCTCGTCGCGCGTCAGGCCAAGGTCGAGCGCGATGTCGCTCGCGCCGCGATAAAGCCGGTCGATATGCGCATCGAGAAACAGCAGGGCGCCTTTATGCAGGCGCAGCCCTTCCCACACGCCATCGCCCAGCACGAAGCCCGCGTCGAAGACGGAGACCTTCGCCTCGTCCTTCGGCACAAGCTGTCCGTTCAGCCAGACCTTGAGGTTGGCGTTACGCGGGTCGGCCGCGAAGTCCTGACTACCGGGCATTATGTGTCCCTGGACCGCCGGACCCAGCCCGGCTTTTTTCAAGGATGCCGGGCGGGGCGCCGGCGGTCCAGATATCTAGTCGTCCGACAGCATCGCCATCGCGCCCTTGCGCTCGCTGGGCTTGAGCTTGAGGAACAGGGCGCGGGCCTTCTTGATGTCGGCGGGCTTGCCCGTGTCGCAGGCCAGTTTGAGAGCGATGGCCGTCGGGTCCGACGCGCCTTTTATGAAGACGAGCACCTTGGCCATCTTGCCCATTGCCTCGCGGTCGATCGCGCCATCGTCCATCAATGTCTCCTGGGGCAGGCCGCTGTCGATCGGTTGGACCGCGCTGGCGTCAATGAAGGCAGGCTGGCACGGATCATCGCTTGTGTCGCCCGCAAGGGTAGTCAGCCTGCTTTCGCATGTTATTGAGGTTCAATCGTCTCAAGGGGCTAGCGCTGCATGCAACGTCTGATCTTCATTGGGCTCGTCGTCGCCATGATCCTCGGCGTGGTCGTGGGGGCGCTGGTCTATGGCGATCCCGGCGCGCGGACGGTTGCGGCGCAGGAGCGCGTCGCGGCTTTCGATACCGATCGTAACGGCACGCTGAACGAGACCGAGTTCAGCGCCTCGCGTGTGGGCGACGACATCACCTTCGCGCAGGCCGACCGCAACAAGAATGGCGAAGCGACTGCGCTGGAAATCGAAAAGGCGCCGAGCAAGACGCAGACGGATTTTGCCGGTTATTTCAAGATCCTGTCGGACATTTTCCTCCGTCTTATCAAGATGATCGTGGCCCCGCTGGTGCTCACCACGCTGACGGTGGGCATCGCGCACCTGGGCGGCGGGGCGGCTGTCGGCAGGATCGGCGGGCGAACGATGGCGTGGTTCATCACCGCCTCGCTCGTGTCGCTTGGCCTGGGCCTGGCGATGGTCAACTTCCTGAAGCCGGGCGTCGATTTCCCCGTCACGCTCGAGACAGCGGTGGCTGACGTCTCCAGCGTGTCCACGGGCACATTCTCGCTGGCGGAATTCATCACCCACGTCTTCCCGACCTCGATCGTGGATGCCATGGCGCGCAATGAGATCCTGCAGATCGTGGTGATCTCGCTCTTCCTTGGCGTTGCGCTGCAGGCGCTGGGGCAGAAGGCCGGCAAGGTGACGGAACTGCTGGAGCAGGGGGCTTTCCTCATGCTCAAGGTCACGGGTTACGTCATGCTGGCGGCGCCCGTCGCCGTTTTCGGGGCGCTTGCCTACACCGTCTCCCTGCAGGGTATCGGCGTCATTGGCGATTACGGTCGACTGGTGGGGACATTCTTCCTCGCCCTGTTCGTCCTGTGGGGGCTCCTGATCGCGGTTGGTTTCCTGATCCTGGGGCCGCGCGTGTTCAAGCTGATCTGGGATGTGCGGATGCCGGGGCTTCTGGCCTTCGCAACCGCGAGCTCGGAAGCCGCCTATCCGCGCCTGCTCGAACAGCTGGAGCGGCATGGCGTCGCCAACCGCGTCGTCTCGTTCGTGCTGCCGCTGGGCTATTCGTTCAATCTCGACGGCTCGATGATGTACTGCACCTTCGCGGTGATGTTCATCGCGCAGGCCATGGGCATTCCGCTGACGCTGGAACAGCAGATCGGAATGCTGCTGCTGCTCATGGTGACATCGAAGGGAATCGCCGGGGTTCCGCGTGCATCCCTTGTTGTAATTTCCGCTACGCTTCCGGCGATGGGCATGGACCCGGCATGGATCGCGCTGGTTCTTGCCGTTGACGCCTTCATGGACATGGGTCGCACGGCGACGAATGTGATCGGCAACTCGATCGCTTGTGCTGTGATTGCGAAGTGGGAAGGCCTGCTCTCGAATCCGGAAGAAGATCAGCCGGCGGTCGAAGCTGTTCTCGGCTCAGGAGAATCTGAAGCCACGCAAACAGGGAATCACTGAGCAATTTTCAGGCGATTTTCGCGCACCGAACAGTTTCCGTACGGAAAGTTGAATGAGGGATCGTTCCGGCGCGTTGACGTAGGATAACGTGCAGGGCATACCCCGGCAAAAGAGGGTCGTCGGCTTCCCCCCGGCGGTGCAGCAAAGAACACACTACAGCTGCTTTAGACCCCGGGCCGAATGTCGTATTCTCGCTTGAATGCGACGACAGCGCGCAACTGTGTTCTGCAAAAATCGATGCAGCCATACTGGCGCTTGGGGCAAAACGAAGGCATAAATTTCTGGTCTCACCACCAAAGGCCTAGATGCCGGGGTTGAGACTTTTGGGGCGTCGAGAGCGAGAGAGACATGTACTACGCTACGAAGCGGAATAACACGAAGACGCGCGTCCTCGGTGTCGTGGGCGTCGTTGCCGCACTTGGGGGCTCAGGCTACGCGATCGCCAATGGCTTTGGCCTGATCGAGAACAAAGAGATTGTCGAAACCGAAGTCGTGATGATCGAAGAGGTCGTCGAAGAGACGGACGACGAGCCGCCACCGCCGCCGGTCGACGTCGACCTGCCGCCGCCGCCGCCGCAGG
>JAVBYB010000156.1 GCA_030824255.1 bacterium | reverse complement strand
GGATGCGCCTGACATGTAGTGAGTGTGCAATCTCTCTCCGCCGAGTGAGCGGAGGACGGCATGTGCATCGTCCTGTGTCGTGACCATCCAACCAACCCAATCGACGCCGTTAATCTCTTGCTAACCATTCACCACAAACTGGAGGCTTGCGCCATTGCGATTCAGGCAGAGCGGGTATGACGGGCAAGGATGTGACCGAACGACCTGCGCGCGAAGTCGTCGACTGGTCTGACCTCCGCACCTTCTATGCGGTGGCGACAGCAGGCTCGATGAATGCCGCAGCTGAGTTGCTTGGCATCACGCAATCAGCGGTATCGAAACGACTTGGACAGCTTGAAGCGCGTCTTGGCGCGCGCCTGCTGGAGCGTTCGTCGACAGGCATTCGACTAACACAGGCAGGCGTAGAGGCGCTTGATCATGTGACGACCATGATGCGTGCAAGTCAGTCGCTGGAATACACGCTGCGTGGTCTTGAAGCGAAGACAGAAGGCGAAGTGAAAATCTGGGCGAATGATGGCGTGCTTGCTTTCTGCATCGCGCCGAATGTTTCGTCTTTCCTTGCGGAGAACCCGGCGCTTCGCCTGACCATGCTGTCGGATCGCTACCTGCCGAAGTCGGGTCAGGGCTATGCGGATGTCGTCATAAGCTTCGAACAGCCAACACAATCGGACGTGGTTTCATTCCCGATCGCGACGTTCCACTACTGCGCGTTCGCCAGCCAGGACTACATCGCAACCTATGGCGCGCCGGGCGGCGTGCTCGATGTTGGTCAGCACCGTGTCCTGAATCACACGCTTTACTCCGAGAATCCCGGCTGGAAGGAGCGAACAGCGCAGATCGCCTCGCTGGTCGAGCCCACGGTTATGACCGATTGCAGCGCATCCTTGCTGCAGGCCACGGCTGCCGGTGCAGGAATAGCCGTTATGCCGAGCTATGCCGGGAGGCTGGACCCGCGCCTCGTCGCCCTGCCGATGCCGCCGATGGCGTCGGTGAAGGTGTGGCTTGCGTTCCATGAGAGCGCGCGGCGCACCCCGCGGGTGCGAACCGTGGTGTCCTGGGCGCGGCAGGTCTTCGACAGGCGCAAGAATCCCTGGTTCCGTGAGGAGTATGTGCCGCCCGGCCTGTTCGACACGGCGACGGTCGCCCCCTGGACGGACGAGCGCGCGGCCTGAGACGTTGCGCAAGTTACCGCAATATCCGGGCTGCCTCTAAGGCGCCTATCGGATGATGCGTCGGAACGACGCGAGGCCGTATCCAGAAGTTGCCGCATTCTCGTCCAGATTTCCGGGCCTCGTGGGGGTTCACGGGACGCCGCGCACCGTCTGCGGTCCTGCATCCGACCGAGGTGCGACGCCCCGCTTGAAAATGTGCTGGCACATCCAAGATCAGATGCGCTGGCCTTGTTTTCAGGCTCACACATGCGTCCCGGATTGTCGGGTAAAGACGGAGTATTGAATGAATCGCGGTGTCATCGTCGGCGCTGTCGGTGGTCTGGTCGCCGGGGTAAGTCTCGGCGCCATCGCCCTCGCGGCGCCATCCTTTGCTCTCTTCTCGCAGCACGGCGCGTCCGTGGCCGCTCCTGCCGCAGCCCAGCTGGCGCTGCCGGCCATGTCGCAGCAGGCCCGCTGGGGCGTACTGCCCGAGCTGGCGGACCTGGTAGAGGCTGTCTCCCCGTCGGTCGTGCAGATCGAGGTGCGTTCCTCGCCCAAGGTGCGGAACATGGCGCAGCAGGGCCAGAACCCCTTCGAGGGAACGCCGTTTGAAGACTTCTTCCGCTCCTCGCCGTTTGGCGGCGGGCAGGGCGGCGAAGCGCCTGAGCAGATGGGCTCGGGTTCCGGCTTCTTCATCGAGGGCGGCTATATCGTCACCAACAACCATGTGGTCGAGGACGCCAACCGCATGACGGTCGTGCTGGCCGATGGCCGTCGGATCGATGCGAAACTGGTGGGAACCGATCCCAAGACCGACCTCGCCGTGATCAAGGTGGAAGGCTCCAGCCTGCCGCGCGCCCTTCCTTGGGGCGACAGCAAGAGCGCCCGTCCAGGCGAGAGCGTGTTCGCCGTCGGCGCGCCGTTCGGCCTCTCCAACACCGTGACGGCGGGCATCATCTCCGCCCGCGGCCGCAACATCAATTCGGGCCAGTATGACGACTTCATCCAGGTCGACGCGCCGATCAACCGCGGAAACTCGGGCGGTCCGCTGCTCGATCACACCGGCGCCGTGATCGGCGTCAACTCGGCGATCTTCTCGCCGAGCGGCGGAAACGTCGGCATCGGCTTCTCGATCCCGGCCGAACAGGCGCAAGGCATCGTGCAGCAGATCGTGTCGACGGGCACGGTGCAGCGCGGCTGGCTGGGCGTGGGCATTGCGCCCGTGACGCCGGATATCGCCTCGAGCCTCCGCCTCGCGGAAGCCAAGGGCGCGATGGTCAACAATGTCACTGACGAGAGCCCGGCGGCCAAGGCCGGCGTGCGCGAAGGCGACGTGATCCTGTCGTTCGGCGGCCAGTCGGTGAACTCGGTGCGGGATCTCACCCGCGCCGTGGCCGACACCAAGGCCGGCACGACGCGCGACATGAAGATCATCCGCGACGGCCGCGAGCAGACGCTGAAGGTCAATATCGCGGCGCTGAAGGAAGAAGGCTTCCAGCCGGTGGCGGCAAATGCAGCGCCGAGCGCCAACGCTGCAGCCGGGGTGGACTTGGCGGGGCTTGGCCTCAGCATCGCGCCGGGACCCAATGGCCTGGTCGTGTCGGCGGTGAAGGTCAACTCGCCGGCGGCTGAAGCCGGCATCCGGGCGGGCGACAGGCTGGTCCGTGTCGGCCAGTCGGCCCCGACCTCGACGGACGCCGCCAAGAAGGCGGTGGACGACGCCCGCAAGCAGAACAGCCAGGCCGTGCTGCTCCAGCTGGAGCGTCAGGGCACCAAGTTCTTCATCGGGGTGCCTTTCTCGGCAGGCTGAGCGCCCAGACAATCGCGTGACTGCAGACGGCCGCTCCCGCACCCCGGGGGCGGCCGTTCTGCCTTTCCGGGAGAGGTAAATAACGCCGCACCCGCGAAAACCCAGTAAAACAGGGGTTCGGTCGCTGTGACCGGCAGCTTTTGCCTACCCTTTCTTAACCACTCATTTGCGAGAGTTAACGGCCAGAAACCATAAACTCCCGGAGTGTCAGGCATGGATGGCCTGGAAGTACTCGATTTCGGCCGCGACGCCCTCTGGACCACGGTCTGGATGTGCGCGCCGGCGATGATTGCCGGCCTGGTCGTGGGTCTCGTGATCGCCTTCTTCCAGGCGCTGACGCAGATCCAGGAAATGACCTTGGTGTTTGTGCCGAAGATCATCGCGATCTTTGCAGCGCTGCTGATCTTCCTGCCTCTGATGGGGGCGGTGCTGGCGGGCTTTGCCGATCAGGTCTTCACCCGCATCGCCGAGTTCTAGGGAGACAAGGCGCGTGGACTGGCTGAACCAATATGCATGGATCGGGACGCTGCTGTTCGCGCGTCTTGGCGCCGTGCTGATGGTTGCGCCGGTGTGGGGCGAGCAGGCGGTGCCGGCGACGTTCCGGCTGGCGCTGGCGGTGATGGTGACGATGGTGATGGCGCCGGGGCTGGCTGCGGCGACGCCGGCCATGCCGGGCAATGCGATTGCGGCCATCCCGCTGATCATCAACGAGGTGATCATTGGCCTGATCATGGGTCTCGGCGCGCGCCTGATGATGAGCGCGCTGCAGGTGGCGGGCGCGACGGCGGGCCTCGCGTCGGGTCTGGCGTTCGCGCAGCAGGTCGACCCGATCGCCAGCCAGCCGGCGGCGATCTTCTCCGGATTTTTCTCTCTGATGGGCGTGCTGCTGATCATGTCAGCGGGCCTGCATCGCGTGATGATCGAGGCGGCGGCCGACAGCTATGCGATCTTTCCGCCTGGCGCGTTCCCGCCGATCGGAGACGCCACGAGCTTCGTGATCGATGCGGTGTCGAACTCCTTCCGGCTGGGCATCCAGATTGCAGCGCCGGTGTTGATCTTCTCGCTGATCTTCAACATCGCGCTCGGCCTCATCTCGCGCCTGATCCCGCAGGTGCAGGTGTTCATGACAGCGCTGCCGCTGTCGGTGATGCTGGGGCTTGCCATCATCGCGCTGGGCATGGGCGGCGGCATGATGATGTGGCTCGACGCAATGGAGACGCAGATGCGTCTCTTCACGGTGCGATAGGGGACCGCCGTGGCAGAAGACCAGGACGACAGCCAGAAGACAGAAGATCCTACACAGCGAAAGCTGGAGGAGGCCCGCAAGAAAGGCGATATCGCCAAGAGTCAGGATGTTCCGATCTGGTTCCTGATGCTGGCGACGGCGTTCATCATGGCCGCAGCAGGTCCGCTCTCCGCGATGATCGCCGATCCGCTGGTGCGCATTCTCGATCACCCGCACGCCTTCAGGCTGACGGACGGCGGCGCGCAGCAACTGATGGGCAACCTGCTGCTGTCGCTGGCGGCGCCGCTGGGGATCATCTTCGGCACAATCGCGGTGGCGAGCGTGCTGGGCCATGTGGTGCAGCATCGTCCGCTGTGGACCGGCGAAAAGATCAAGCCGGATATCTCGAAGTTGTCGCCGATGAAGGGCCTGCAGCGCATGTTCGGCGCGCAGGGGTGGATGAACCTCCTGAAGTCGTTCCTCAAGATGGGGGCTATCACCGGCGCGATGATGTACGCCGTCTGGCCGGAAATGACTGCGATCTCGGAAGCCGGGCGGCTCAATCCCGAAGGCCTGCTGGCGATGACGCAGGCGATTGCCGGGCGGCTGCTTCTGGCGGCGGTGGTGGTCATCGGCATTATCGCGGGCCTGGACTACATCTGGCAGCGCTGGACCTTCATGCAGCGCATGCGCATGTCGCGGCGCGATGTCCGGGACGAGGTGAAGCAGCAGGAAGGCGATCCCCACATCCGCGCGCGCCTGCGCCAGATCCGCCTTGAGCGCTCGCGCAAGCGCATGATGCAGAATGTGCAGAAGGCGACCGTGGTCATCACCAACCCGACGCACTACTCGGTGGCGCTACGCTACGATCCCGACGTCGATGCCGCGCCGATGTGCATGGCCAAGGGCGTCGACGACGTGGCGCTCCGCATCCGCGAGAAGGCCAAGGAGCACAACATTCCGATCATCGAGAACGTGCCGCTCGCGCGTGCGCTTTTCGCGGTTGTCGAGGTCGAGGAGTCGATCCCGCGCGAACATTTCGAGGCGGTGGCCAAGGTCATCGGCTTCGTGATGAGCACATCGAAGACCAGCCCGGGAGGCGCGCGGAAATGATGCGTCTCGCCACGTTATTGATTCGAGCTCGCAACGAGCGCCGCCATCACACCCCGAACCCCCGCCAATGCTGGGGAATTTCGCGGATTCACAAGCAGACTCAGATCGTTGATGCTCGCCGGCCGGGTAACCCCTGCCGTGGCGAATCACCCCACGACTACCGGACCGAGAAACGGACCACCGACCATGGCTGACGCTAACGAACCTCTCGTCTACGAAACGATCGAGACGCCGGCGCCAGCGCCATCGAAAGGCTTCGACTATCTGCAGCTCGGCTTCTGGGCTGCGCTGGTCGTGGCGGGCGGCGCGGCTGGCATGGCGCTCACCTGGAGCGATGCTGTCGGACCTGCGGGCGCGGTGCTGGTGAT
>JAVBYB010000374.1 GCA_030824255.1 bacterium | reverse complement strand
GCGACGCCCTCAACCTGCACCATGGTTTTCTGCAGGAGGATAAGTTCTGGGCGCAGGTGCATGCCGAACTGCCTCGTAATGTCAAAGAGCTGCAGCAGCACGCGGGCCATCGAGACGTCCGTCGCGTCCTTGCCGAAGATCGGCTCGCCAACCGAGCGGAGCGCCTGGGCGAACTCGTCCATCGAATGCGAAGCGGGGACGTAGCCGGCTTCGAAGTGGACCTGTGACACGCGCTTGTAGTCGCGATCGAGGAAGCCCTTCAGGATTTCGGCGAGGAAGATGCGCTCGGCCATGCCGATGCGGCCCATGATGCCGAAATCGACCAGCACGAGCCGCCCGTCCGGCGTGAGGATCATGTTTCCCTCGTGCAGGTCGGCATGGAAGAAGCCGTGATCGAGGGCGCTGGCGAGAAAGCCGCGCGTGACGCGGTTGGCGAGATCGATGCGTTGGTCGGCATCGAGCGGGCCGGGGTTGGTGAGAGAGCGGCCCTCGATCCATTCGGTGGTGAGGACGCGCTGGCTGGTGCGTTCCCAGTCGACCTTGGGCGCGTAGACATAGCCATCGATGGCGGCGATCTCGGCGAACTCGGAGGCGGCGCCAGCTTCGAAGCGCAGGTCCATCTCGCGGGTGAGGGAGCGGGCCATGGTGTCGATGAAGGCGGCGGGCTCCATCCGCTTTACTTCGGCGTTGCCATGCTTCTGGGCGGAATAGGCGATCCGCTTCATCGCGCGCAGCTCGAGCTCCATCGTGCGCTCGATGTTCGGCCGCAGGATTTTCACGGCGCGAGAGCCGTTCGGCGTTTCGAGGCGGTGGACCTGCGCCACGGACGCGGCGGCGATGGGGTCGCTGAGGCCCCTGAACAGGCGGTCGGCGTCGGTGGTGAACTGATCGCGGAGGGTTTTCAGCGCCTGCTGCTTCGGGAAGGGCGGAATCTTGTCCTTGAGGCGCGAGAGATCGGTGGCGGCCTCGACGCCGATCACGTCAGGGCGTGTCGCCATGAACTGGCCGAGCTTGATCCAAGCGGGGCCGAGCTTTTCGAGCGCACGGGCGAAGCGTTCGCCGGGGCGACCCTTGCCGCCGCCGCCGGGCATGATGCGGAGGACCGCGCCGGCGGCTTTTGCAGCGACCGGCATGCGGCTGCGGTAGGCTTCGGGAATGATGACGTCGTTCCGCACCATGACTGCGCCGGCGCGTGCAAGGCGCATGTAGTCGGACAGGGCGGTGAACATCCTACACCGCCCATCCGGTGTGCATGCAGGCGATGCCGCCGGAATAGTTCTGGTAGCTGACCTGGTTGAAACCCGCCGCGCGGATGCGGGCCGCGAAATCGTCCTGCATCGGGAAGCGGCGGATGGATTCGACCAGATACTGGTAGGAGGCCTTGTCGCCCGTCACCATGCCGCCCAGCGCCGGGATCACGTTGAACGAGTAGGCGTCGTAAGCGTCCTGCAGGACGCGGTGCGTCATGTGCGAGAATTCGAGGCAGGCAAATCGGCCGCCCGGTTTCAACACGCGGCGGAATTCGGATAGCGCGCGGTCGATCTCCACCACATTGCGGATCCCGAAGGAGATGGTGACGGCGTCGGCCGAGCGATCCGGGAAGGGGAGCGCTGCGGCATCGCACGCAACGCGCGGCATGTTCTGGTCTTCCGGCTTGATGCCGGCGACGAGCATGGCCTCGTTGATGTCGGAGACGATGGTGAAGGTTGTCGCGCCGACATTGCGGCGACGGGCGACTTCGTTGGCCTTGCGCTGGAAGGCGCGGGCCACATCGCCCGTGCCGCCGGCGACGTCGATCAGCGTTTCGCCGGGCTGGGGGTTCAGCCAGGCGATCATGTTCGACTTCCAGATCCTGTGGACCCCCGCCGACATGAGATCGTTCATAAGGTCGTATTTCGGGGCGACCGACGCAAACACGCCTTTGACGCGGCGGGATTTTTCATCCCGGCTGACATCCTCGAACCCGAAAGAGACCTTATCTTCTTCCATGCCGGGCAACATAGGCGAACGGCCTGCCCGCGGCTATATGCGAGGCGATGCCAGAATTACCCGAAGTCGAGACTGTTCGTCGCGGACTTGCCCCCGCCATGGAAGGTAAACGCATCCTGCGGGTCGAGACCCGGAGGAAGGACCTGCGCTTCCCGTTTCCGGAGAATTTTAACCAGCGAATCGAAGGCGCGAAGCTGACCCGGATGGGGCGGCGCGCAAAGTACCTTGTGGGGGAGTTGTCCACCGGGGAGGCGCTGATCATGCATCTCGGCATGACGGGACGGTTTACCGTGTCGGGCGCGCGCCACGGGAAATTCCATCACGCCGCCGGCGAGGATGAAAAGCACGACCATGTCGTGTTCGAGATGCAGGGCGGTGCGCGCGTGGTGTTCAACGATGCGCGCCGGTTCGGCTTCATGGACCTCTGGACGAGCGAAGCTCTCCAGACCTATCCGCCCTTTGCCGAGATGGGGCCGGAGCCGATCTCCAATGAATTCTCGGGCGCTTATCTGGTTGAGGCCTTCAAGGGCAAGAAGACGCCGGTGAAGTCGGCGCTGCTGGACCAGAGCGTCGTGGCGGGGCTTGGCAATATCTATGTCTGCGAGGCGCTGTTCCGGTCGGGGATTTCGCCGGTCAAGTTGGCGGGGGCGATCAGGAAGGATCGGCTGGAGACGCTTTCGGTCGAGGTCAGGAAAGTGATCGAGGAGGCGATTGTCGCCGGGGGCTCGAGCATTTCGGACTTCAGGCAGTCGGACGGGGAACTGGGCTACTTCCAGCATTCCTTCCAGGTCTATGACCGGGAGGGCGAGGCCTGCGTCGTGTGCGCGAAGCCGGTGAAGCGGCTGGTGCAGTCCGGCCGGTCGACATTCTATTGCGCGAGCTGCCAGCGGGCGTGAGGGCGTGATCCCTGCGGCGATGCTACTCGCGCGAAAGACCGAGCTCTTTCATGCGGCCGATATAGGCAGCCATGCGCGACATTTTCTGATCTGCCAGCTCGGCGAGATAGGCCCATGTATAAAGACCGGTGTCGTGACCGTCGGTGAAGCGGATGCGGAGGGCGTAGCGGCCGACTGGATCGGCCCCGACGACGCCAATATGGCGCTTCCTGACGGGCGGGGGCGGGGTTTCGCTGCCATGGCCCTTGGTTTCCGCGCTGGGGCTTTCGACGCGCAGGAGTTCATAGGGGATGGAGGCTTCATTGCCGTCATCGAACCTGATGAGGAGTTCGGCACGGGCCTTGTTGAAGCGGACTTCGGAGGGCCAGGCGGCCGACATTACCTGGACGCGCCGATATCGCGGGCTTCGTCGCGGAGCATCACGGGGACGCCGTTGCGAATGGGGAAGGCAAGGCCGGCGGCGCGGCTGACAAGCTCGTTGGCTTCCCGATCATAGGTCAGCGCCGAGCGGGTGACGGGGCAGACGAGGACTTCGAGAAGACGCGGGTCGACGCCGGTGTCTTGTGCTGTCTCGGTATGGTTCACGTGCGATGCGCTTTCTGCTGCATGACTCATTGGACGTATCCACCACCCTGTCCTGGGCGCTCCATCTCTAGCAGAGTTATGAGGGCTGTGCACCTGTCCTCGATCGAGTTGGCTTCGAGCAGCGCCTGCTTCTCTCCGTTCGAGAACGGGCAGCCGGCCGCGAGCGAGTTGATGAGCGAATCAAGCGGCGCGGATTCGACACTGTTCCAGTCGACCTTGAAGTCGCCGCGCCGCAGATAGTTCTTGAGCGCGGCAAGGAGACGCGCGCGCGCCGAATCGTCGAGGGCGTGTTCGCCCGTGAGATCCTTGCTGTAGTTCGACCAATCAGCCCGGACGACGCGATAGGGGGCGCTCGGCGGCAGTTCGCCGGCGACGCCGAAGCGGACAACGCCCGTCAACACGATGAGATAGCGGCCATCGTCGGTTTCCTGAAAGGCTGTGATTCGGCCGGCGCAGCCTACATGCGCCATGGGCAGGCGGTCATCTTCCAGCGAGGCGTTGGGGCCGAACATGGCCGCAGGCTGTATCATTCCGATCAGTCGGTGGCTCGCAAGCGCAGCATCGATCATCGCGAGATAGCGCGGCTCGAAAATGTTCAGCGGCAGGACGGCGCGCGGCAGCAGCAGCGCCCCTCCAAGCGGGAAGACGGGGATAGCGGCGGGAAGCTCAGAGATCTTGCGATAGGTACGCGGCAAACCGGATGCCCTCGGCAGGTATGCGACCCCAAACCACTCCTCCCCCTTAGCATGAGATGGGAACGGTCGCGACTCTGTCCAGTTCCCTCAGCCCGGCTCGGTGCGAAGCATCAGGTTGGCGTGAAGGCGTGGACCAGCAGGGCGCCGGCGATGGCGACGTAAGCCAGCATCGTGCCCAGCGTGCCGACGAGGCGGCCGATGGACAGGCCGCTTGAGCCGGCGAGGCCCACGGCATGGGCGATTCGCGACACCAGCAGGCCAAGGCCGACGACGTGAATGTACCAAGGCGGCATGCCGAGGGCGGCGAGCGCGCCAATGCCGACCATCAGCACGGGCACATCTTCCACCGCGTTCATCTGGACGCGTGTGGCGAGGTTGAACTCGGGGTGGGATTCGCCTGCGGGCACTTTCAGCTTTCCGCGACGGCCGCCGACATAGATCTTGAGACCCAGCATCAGAAGCGTGAGCAGGCCGATATTCATCGCCGCCGCCTGGACCGGCGACATCGCTGTCAGAAAATCCATGAAGTCCTCCCCCGAGCCGTCCGCTCGCTGGCGCGACACTAGGCATGCGGGGCGAGGATGGAAAGCGGGGGGCTTGTGGCCGGACTTGCCGGTGCGCGGCGCGGGCCGTACCAAACCTGAAGGAGGAGCGCAGCATGGCCGAGACGGCATCTGGAAGGGACAGGCTGTTCCGGTCGATTGCGGCCGCGAAGCCCAAGCTGGTGACGGGCGTGCCGGACGGCATGCTCGCCGAGACGATCATGCTGTGTGAAGCCAGCCCGGATTTTCCCTACATTGCATGCGCCCGCGAAGAAGAGTGCATCGGCGTGGCGTGCGGCGGGGCGATGGCGGGCGAGCGCGCGGTGGTGATGGTGCAGAATGCAGGGCTGCTCAATTCGCTGGGCGCGTTTGCCACGATGGGACTGCGGTATGGGTTGCCGTTTGTGATCATCGTCACCAATCGCGGCGCGCTGGCGGATCCCAATGGCTATGACATCGAGAAGCGCGAGGCGTTCGACGCGGGCGTGCGGCCGATGGCGAGGGTGTTCGATTTCGATGCTGGGAATTTGCCGGACGATCTTGTGCCGGCGGCGTTCAAGTGGGCGGAGGCGGCAAGGAAGCCGGTGATCCTGGCGCTGGAGAAGCGGCTTGGCTCTGGTGATGGGGCGGCGGCATGAGCGAGCCCGTGAACATGCAGAGCAATCTTCCCTCGCAGAAGGACGCCATCGCGGCGGCGCTGGCGCTTTATCCGGCGCGGCCGTTCGCGGTGTCTGACATCGGCTCGCAAACCGGCTGGCTGAAGGCGGCGGGGCATGATCCGCGCAATCTCTACGTGTCGGGGCCGATGGGGCTGGCGACATCGGTGGCGCTGGGGCTGGCGGCTGTGCGGCCGAACGATCAGGTGCTGGCGATTGCGGGCGATGGCGCGCTGGCGATGAACCTGACGTCGCTGGCGACGATTGCGGGGGCCAAGCCGAACAACCTCTCGATCCTGCTGGTGGACAACCGCGTCTAT